>DAIUBN010000008.1:0-37640 GCA_036846645.1 Bacteroidaceae bacterium
AACAAAGGTGCGATAGAACAGGTAAAGGAAGATATTCGTTCAGGAAAAACAAAATTGCTTTATGTAGCACCCGAATCACTGACTAAAGAGGAAAATGTAGAGTTTCTTCGCACTATCAAAATCTCTTTCTATGCGGTCGACGAGGCTCATTGTATCTCTGAATGGGGACACGACTTCCGTCCTGAGTATAGAAAGATTCGGCCTATTATCAATGAAATAGGTGTGGCGCCGGTTATTGCATTGACAGCAACGGCAACCCCGAAGGTGCAGCACGATATTCAGAAAAATCTTGGAATGACCGATGCGAAGATTTTCAAGTCTTCGTTCAATCGTCCTAATTTATATTATGAAGTTCGCCCCAAAACGGCAAATGTCGATAAGGATATTATCAAATTTATTCGCAATAATCAGGATAAATCCGGTATTATTTATTGCCTGAGCCGTAAGAAGGTAGAAGAACTGGCAGAGATTCTTCGTGCCAATGGTATAAGCGCTGCTGCTTATCATGCCGGCATGGATGCTGCCACCCGTAGCAAAACGCAAGATGACTTCTTGATGGAGAAAATCAATATCATTGTTGCGACGATTGCTTTCGGTATGGGTATTGATAAACCCGATGTACGTTTTGTTATTCATTATGATATTCCGAAGAGCCTTGAGGGCTACTATCAAGAGACCGGCAGAGCCGGACGTGATGGGGGAGAGGGACTGTGTATCACATTCTACTCTAATAAGGATATCCAAAAACTAGAAAAATTTATGCAAAGTAAATCTGTTTCCGAACAGGAGATCGGCAAACAACTTCTCCTCGAAACAGCCAATTATGCAGAGTCCTCGGTATGTCGCCGCAAGACACTGCTTCATTATTTCGGTGAAGATTATAACGAAGATAACTGTGGTAACTGCGATAACTGCTTGAATCCTAAAAAACAGATTGAAGCGAAAGATATGCTCTGCACAGTGATTGAAGCTATTGTAGCATTGAAAGAAAATTTCAAATCGGACTATGTGATTGATGTTCTTCAAGGTCGAGAGACTTCTGAGGTCACTGCTCATATTCATGAAGATTTGGACTGCTTTGGTACCGGTATGGGCGAAGAAGATAAAACATGGAATGCTGTTATCCATCAGGCCCTTATTGCCGGCTATTTAAGTAAGGAAGTAGAAAATTATGGTATCTTGAAGGTGACTTCCAAGGGTAAGAAATTCTTGCAAAAGCCTGTTTCTTTCATGATAACGAAAGATAATGACTTTGAAGAGAATGAAGAAGAAGCTCCGGCACGTGGTGGCGGTAGTTGCGCTGTCGACCCGGCTCTTTATTCTATGTTAAAGGATTTGCGCAAGAAGATGTCTAAGCATCTTGGAGTTCCTCCATACGTTATCTTCCAAGACCCATCGCTCGAATCAATGGCAACTATCTATCCTATCACCTTAGAGGAATTGCAGAATATTCCGGGCGTAGGTCAGGGCAAAGCCAAAAGATATGGTAAGGAGTTCTGCGAACTCATTAAGAAGCATTGCGAAGAGAACGAGATAGAACGTCCCGAAGACCTTCGTGTTCGTACTGTAGCCAATAAGTCGAAGATGAAAGTGTCTATCATTCAGGCTGTCGACCGTAAGGTGGCTCTAGATGATATCGCTATGTCCAAAGGTATTGAGTTTGACGAGCTGCTCGATGAGATTGAGGCTATTGTCTATTCGGGTACAAAGCTCAATATCGATTATTTCTTGAATGAAATTATGGATGAAGACCACATGTTGGATATCTATGATTATTTCAAAGAGTCTACTACAGATAAGATAGATGATGCTTTGGAAGAACTTGGTAGCGACTTTACAGAAGAAGAAATTCGTTTGGTACGAATCAAATTTATCTCAGAAATGGCGAACTAGACATTTAACATCGAACTTGTTAAAGAATATTCAATAAATGAGGAGAAAGGATTAAAATTCAATTTGAATTTTACCCTTTCTCCTTTCTTTGTAGTATTGAAGTCTGTAATGATTATCTATGAAACTCGTAAAATCGATATAAGAAACTATCATTCATCTATTTAGTATTGTCAAATTGTACTCGAAGATCCATTCTTACTGTTTACCTGATGTAAACTTGGATTCGTCTTGTAGAAAACTTGACGTCTCTTGAAGACTTCTATAAATTAAGGCTTTATTTATTAAAACTAAGGCTTTATTTTTTAAAATACAACCTTTATTTATTTAAACTAAAGCTAAATTTATAGAAGTAGTGCTTATGGTTTCACTTTTACTTCACGAATGAACAATGTTTTCTTATATCGAACTGACTATTGTTTACTTTAAAGAGAAATTTGTTTTCAATGTCAGGTTGTCAGATGCATTGCCCAAAAGTGCTATAAACTCGCCCGGCTCGGCTACCCATTTCTGCATCTTGTCATTGTAGAAACTTAATGCAGATTTGTCTATTGTTATTGAAACAGAAGAGGTTTCTCCTGTTTTCAGCTGCACTTTCTTAAATCCTTTCAATTCTTTCTTTGGACGAGGAAGAGATGATTGGACGTCAGAAATATAGAGTTGTACTGTTTCCGAACCTTCACGTTTCCCTGTGTTTGTCACATCAACAGTAAAAGTGATATGACCATCTTGAGACATCGTTTTGTTGTCTATTCGCAGATTGGATAGTTTGAAAGTGGTGTAGCTTAGTCCATGTCCAAAAGCAAATAGTGGATGGGTATTCTCTTTGTCTACCCAACGATAGCCCACATACAATCCTTCTTTGTATTCATTGTCCCATATCTCCTCGTTGGCACGTTTCTGTCCTAGATAGTTGCCAAGTTTGTTGGCTCCAACATCTTGCAATGACACTGGCCAAGTGAAGGGCAGTTTGCCCGACGGATTGGCAACACCTGTCAATACGTCTGCCAATGCCTCGCCGGCTTCCGAACCAACAAACCAGCCTTGAACGATTGCAGGAACTTTTGCCTTCCATGGCATTGCAACCGCATTACCAGAAATATTGACATAGATAAAGTTTTTGTTGGCTTTGCTCAAAGCTTCTATCAGTTTGTCTTGGGCGTATGGCAGTTCGTATGATTTACGGTCGTGACCTTCGCAATCTTGATAATCGCTCTTGTTGAGACCGCCGAACATGACTACATAATCAGCCTGACGGGCTTTATCGACAGCTTCGTTGATGAGTTCGGCTTCCGAACGAGAATCTTTCAGTTGCTGACCGGTAACTACACCATTATAATTGCCAGTTGTATCGCCTACATAGCCACGGGCATAGTCTACTTCGATAGATGGACCAACATTCGCTTTCAGACCGTCGAGAGGTGATATTTCGCGCTGTACTTTCAGTGATGAACTACCGCCGCCTACGGTCATCATCTTGATAGCATTTTCGCCAACTACCAATATTTTCTTAGCTTTTTGAGTGTTGATAGGCAGTACATTGTTCTTGTTCTGCAACAGTACAATACCCTCGTCTGCTATCTTTCTAGCCGCATCATAGTGAGATTCGGAGCAAAGAAAACCATATGGGCGTTGGGCCTTCATTGTTGTTCGGAAGAACAAACGTAATACTCGGCGCACTTTATCGTTGAGCTCTTTCGTAGAGAATTTGCCTTCTTGTATCATCTTGAGATAAGGTTTTGCCAAGAAGTAATTGTCGTAGGCGTTTGAAGTGCCGTATGACAATCCGTCGGTCCAAGTGCCAAACTCCATATCCAGTCCGTTGGCAACGGCTTGCTCTGTGCTATGAGTGCCACCCCAATCGGAAACAACGACACCGTCGAACTTCCAATCTCTTTTCAGAATATCATTCAGCAAATAACTGTTGTGGCAACAATGCTGATTCTTATATAGGTTATACGAGCCCATAATGCCCCATGCATGACCTTCTGTCACCGCTGCCTTGAAGGCAGGAAGATAGATTTCGTGCAAGGTACGATCGTCGATAATGACGTTGGTAGTGCTGCGGTTTTCTTCGTTGTTGTTCAGTGCGAAGTGTTTCACACAGGCTGCCACGCCTTTAGATTGCAAACCTTTGATATAAGGCACAACCATTTGTGACGAGAGGTAAGGGTCTTCGCCCATATATTCAAAGTTTCTACCGCTGAGAGGCGTACGGTAGATGTTCACCCCGGGACCTAATATCATGTTCTTACCACGATACAGAGCCTCTTCTCCCAAACTCTCTCCATATAGTGTGGCCAATTGGGGATTCCAAGTAGCAGCCAGGCAAGTGAGGGCCGGAAAAGCTACGCAAGAATCATTCGTTTGGCCGGATTGTTCCCATTGATCCCACAATACATCAGGACGAACCCCGTGAGGGCCGTCATCAGTCCAAAAATCAGGAAAGCCTAAACGTTTTATACCCGGTGATGAGAATTTGCTCTGAGCATGAATGATAGCAATCTTTTCTTGCAACGTCATTCTCGAAAGAGCATCTTCAACGCGTTGTTCTATGGGTCTCGATTCATCCAGATAAAGTAATGTCTGGGCTTTGCTGATGCCTGCAAAGCATAGGCATAATGCCAATATAGTATAGATCCTTTTCATATTACTTCACTTTGTGAATTAGTTAAAAAAAGGAAGATGCCCCAATGCATATTGTAATCAGTATAAGAACCAGGGACATCTTCCATAGTAGTTGAAGTCTTATTTTTGATAAACTCTTACATAGTCTATTTCGTATGTAGCTGGTAGTATGCTTTCGTCCACTCCTTGAGCTCCACCCCAATTGCCGCCCCATGCGAGGTTTAGTTTAAGGTAGAATGCATTATTGAAAGGCCATGTATCGTTGTTGTTCTTGCCATCGTTTTGGAATGTCAAAGTGTTCTTGCCATCTACATAAAATTTAATATAGTCTGCGGTCCAAAGGCAACCATAGATATGGAAATCAGTCTGAGCTGTAGAACAGAGGTTCTCTGCTGTCTTTTGAGTGCCGAGCGTGTGATTGTATGCTTTACAGTGTATACTCGACGAAACATAATTGGCATGATAACCTACTTCTTCCATAATATCTACTTCGCCGTCGTCTGGCCATGCCTTGAAGTTCTTTGGCATCATCCAGAATGCGGGCCAGGTACCTTTTCCTACAGGTAGTTTTAGTCGTGCTTCAAAATAACCGTAAGTCCAACTCTTGTTGGTATTCATGCGGATTGATAGAACTTGCGAACCAACTTTCTTGGCAATAATCTTCAGCGTGCCATCTGTTATCGCAGCACAAGTATCGCTGCTTTGGTAGCCCGAGATATAGTTCTCAATCTCGTTATTGCCCCATCCGCTGTTGCCAGTCTCGTACCACCATTCTGTATTGTTGGGCAGTGCGGGCTTTCCTCCGCTCAGTCGGGAAGAGTTGAATTCGTCAGACCAAACTAACTTATATCCATCGGGAACATAGTTCTCTACGGGATAAGTAGCTTGCTTCACTGTCAGTGTCACTTTCTTTGTGCCTTTGATAGCAAAAGAAAGATTGGCTGTACGTTCAATGCCGGTCTTGTTGGACAATGTTGATACTTTTAATATCGTCTGTCCATTATGTCCGGTAGTGGGTGTGTAAGTGCACCAAGTTTGGTCTGAAGAAACGGTCCAGTCGGTATTTGATGTTACGATGACCTCCGAATTCTCTGCGGCGTCAGCCGTCATCGAGATCGATGTTTTCGATATAGAGATGCTTCCCGTATCGGTTGATGGAGGGGTTACAGCCCCCCCACCGTCCGAGCTGGAGCTTCCACATCCGGTTACCATCACCAGAGAAAGAAGCCAGGTAATTATCATAATGTGCTTGTTCATTATTATTCGAATTATTCAGAAAATTTGAAATCGTCTATGTAGAAGATTCCAGATCCAGCGTGACCTTCGCCACCAAGTTGTATCACAATCTTGTCATAGTCGGTTCTGGATGCTACACTGCTGAAGTCGAATGTTAGAGTAACCCATTGATTGAATGGAATATCTACTTTGTCGATTTCGGTCTGCGATTGCCATGCATTGCCACCTAGACTTGAATCTTGTAATTTGATAGCGACTTTGTTTTGTAGTTTTGCATTTGCAATCCAACTGCCAGCTACTGCCCAATCAGAAGTATAGTCATTGAACGAAGGAATAAATACCTTCAATGTAACCTTGTTCTGTTTGGTGAGATCGAACTTATAAGTAGGAGCTACATAATATATATTGCTGTAGTAGGCGGTTGATTTCTGATAACGGAACACCTTAGAAGAACTATTATTAGCATCGGCAGGTGCAACATTATCGGTAATGCCGGTACGGCCACCCATATCTTCACTAACAAAAGGTACTGTAAGACTTCCCGATTCGAATGTATCTTCCAAAGGTACGGCTTTAGGAGTCTTAACGATAGGAGGTGTCGATACATTGAGATCTTCACGGCAATATACAAATACCCAATCTTGACTTTCTGTAGTATCGTCTACTCTCAGAGCCATGCATTCGTCATCAAGATATAGAATTTCGTACTTCTGGCTACCACAATAATAGCCTAAGAATCCATTACCTGATAGTGAAAATGAAGCATACTTACCGCTTTCGTCTAATGGAGAGAAAGTATAGTCGCCACCCGAATAAGGGAAGGTGCAATCGTCACCGCTCGAAGATGCGATAGAGAAACCACCAGATGCTGCGCAAGCTTTACGACCATAACCGGTATCAGAGTTCGAAATATGAACTTTCAGTCCACTCAGAGTGAAAGTAAATTTGTGTGCATACATCGACCATGAGCTCTTTTCGTCGGCACCAGCTGCCCACCATGACTGACCATAACTGCCTTCCGGACCCAGTCCGAGGTGACCATTGATAGCAAGTCCAGTTGCTTTTGCTATTCTAGAAGAATAGTTGTTGTATTGGTCGAGTACCCATACACGTTGCTTCTCGGCAGTCTGGCTACCGGTGAGGTGAACATAGTTGGGTGTGTTGATAAGCGAATAATCGCTCGTATTCAATGTCAATACCTCTGTCTTTGATGCTGTAACACCGTCGGCTGTGGTAATTGTCAGTGTCACGTTGTAACTTCCTGCCAGTGGATATTGGCCCGTCAGACTCTCGGAGTTGCCACTTGTGCCGTTACCCAAATCCCATTTCACAGCATATACACCATTTAGCTTGGTTGTATTGGTGAAAGTAATAATATTCTGGCTCGTAGAAGAAGCCGTCTGAGTGAAAGATATCTGATCGGATGTAATCGAAGCGATATCTCCAAGCGAATGTTTGGTATCTCCATCTTGAGCACTACACGATGTCAGCGCAACAACAGCGCAGAACATCCATAATATAGAGTATATAATCTTTTTCATGTTGTTATCGATTTGATGAGTTATTTCCAACTACCATTTTGTTTCAATTCGAAGTCTGTACCCTTAGTCTTATCTAATTCTGATTGAGGAATAGGTAAGTATTTCATCCAATCTTCGAAAGTTCTTGTGGAATTGTATTGAGTAATATTCTCGGTCAATACTGTAGGAGCATCTCCCCAACGTACCAAATCCCAGAAACGCATACCTTCGCCAACGAATTCACGACGACGTTCCAACTTGATATTGGCTGTTGTCATATCTTCTGATGGTGCAGTCTTAGTACCGAAAGCACGATTACGAATCAAGTCGAAGCAAGATTGTGCTGAGATACCATTTACTTCTGATTGTCCGTCCATCTTGACTAGCTCAATGTAGTTGAGTAATGTTTCGGCATAACGGAAGATACGAAGGTTGTTGCAGTAGTTCAAGTCGACATCACCTTGTGGGTTGTATCCAACACGAGCTGCGTATTTAGCTTGGAAATAGCCGGTATCTTGGAAACGAGCGGTATATTGGCTAGATTCGAAATGATTGATAGAGGCATCGCGACGAATATCGCCGTTTTCAAACATATCATAAGTACTCTGACGTACCGGTCCAAATCCCCAACCACCTTTGAAGTCGCCGGTCTTGCTGCCAGCTGATAATCCGTTCGGAGAAATGAACGCTGGAAGGTTTGTACCATAACCTTGCCATCCGCTCGACCATGTTTTGCCAAGTGGCAATTGGTTGCTCTCGAAGATAGATTCTTTGCAGAATTCTCCACTATCAGTCCACATGCCTGTGTAGTCGGTCATCAAAGAATAGGAATTGCTACTGATAATGTCGGCCATATCTTGAGTAGCCTGTGCATATTTGCTTGTATCTTTCTGATACATAATGACTCTTGCTCTCAACATCAGGGCTGCTGCACGATTGGCACGTCCCAGGTCGTTGCCTGTTGTCGTCATGGCCATCGAACCATCTGCACAAGCAATGTCGAGGTCTGCCATAATTTTGGCGTAGACTTCATCGGCTGTCAGCTGTTTGGCCATATAAGGAGCATCTAGAGGTTGTTCGAAATAAGGAATATTGCCCCAGAATTTCCAAAGCAGGTGAGTATAATAAGCACGTAAGAAGTGAGCTTCTGCATTATACTGTTTCAACTTGCTGTCTGATACGTTTACGGCATTGGCACAAGCCAAAATGGCATTGTTGCAACGAGCGATGCCCGAATAGTAGATACTCCACAGACCATCGAGAGTTTCGGTAGATGTAGATGTAAATTGTGACAACGAATAGAGTTGCTGCTGGTCGCCTGCCGAACCACCACCTTTATAGATATCGTCCGAACGAAGATCAGACATAAGCAGAACTGCGTTGTAGTTATTGTTAGCATAGCTATCGAACAATAATATCTGATAAGCAGCACCCAGGTTTGACAGTATGGCACTTTCGGTAGCCGGAGCTCCCACCTGCTGACTCTCTGTTGGCGTAGAAGTCAGAAAGTCGTCACTGCAAGAAGAAACCATTAAGGCTCCTGCCATAAGAATTGCTGATGTAAATATCTTATATGTTTTCATTTCTATATTATTTTATACTGTTAGAAAGTAATGTTTGCTCCGATAGATATGGTGCGTGACTGCGGATAAACACCGCGATCGATACCTATAGTAGTATAACCACCTGATGCAACTTCGGGGTCGAAACCATTGTAACCTGTCAATGTGAGAAGGTTCTCGGCAGAGACGAACAAACGTAAATTCTGAACAGAGAATTTTGTAGTGAGTTTCTGTGGTAGAGTATAACCAAGTTGAGCTGTCTTCAAACGAAGATAATTACCATTCTTAATATAGAGGTCAGAACTGCGCCAGTTTTTATTAGGATTGGCCGATGTCATACGTGGAATAGAGTTGGAAGTTCCTTCTCCATGCCAACGATCGAGAATCCATGACGGACGGTTCATACGAGGTATATCACCACGTTGAGAGAAGTCGAAGATATCATTTCCAATTGTACCTTGGAATAACAAGTTAAGGTCGAAGCCTTTCCATTCGCCAGTGATTGTGAAACCGTATGTCCAGTCGGGCATTCCTTTACCTATCTTTACACGGTCGTTGCTATCGATAGTGCCATCGTTGTTTGTATCAACGAATCTTACGTCACCAGGTTTAGCTTCTGCCTGCATCATCTCGCCTTTAGTATTGACGTAGTTTGCTACTTCTTGTGCATTCTGGAACAGACCATTTGTCTTGTATCCGAAGAAGAACGGCCAAATCATACCATCCTGACCTTTTACAAAGTCGCCTACACCGCTGGCACCTGCTGATTCGTAGATTGCGCTACCAGAAGCTGTACCCAATTTGACAAGCTTATTGTGAAGATAAGAAGCGTTTGCTCTGATACCATATTTGAAGTCTTTGATATGGCTCTTCCAGCCCAATTCGAATTCGAGACCCCAGTTCTCCATCTTTCCGACGTTACCGGTAGGAGCACTTTGTCCGACGTATGCAGGAATCTGAACTGTCATCAACATACCGTTGGTTTTCTTCTTATAGTAATCCATACTGAAGGTCAATGCATTGTTCAAGAAAGAAGCATCGAAACCTAAGTCAATCTGCTCTGACTCTTCCCATTTTACATCTTTATTGGCAAGTGCGCCAGGAGAAGAACCATATTGCATTGTACCACCTGTCTCACCTACTTTGCTAGGATCGGCTGTGTTGACTGTATATCCACCACCGAAGTAGTAGTTCTGACCACCGCTCATCAACGAAGCGTATGTAAAGTTACCAATGGCTTCGTTACCATTCTTACCCCAACTGAAACGAACTTTCAATGCGTCGAACCAATCAGCGTGATTTTTCAAATAAGGCTCGTTCAATACATTCCAACCAACAGATACAGCAGGGAATGTAGCCCATTTGTGACTTGGACCGAAGTGAGAAGAACCATCACGACGTAGAGTGAATTGCAACATGTAGCGTTCGTCGTAGTTATAATCTATACGGCCGAAGTAAGATGCCAATGTAGCTCTGTTGTAGTTGCCTGTACCACCCCAAAGAGTAGAAAGTTTCTCGTCGGCAATTGCAGAGTTGATATTTGCTTTCAAAGGATCTGTTTCCAAAAGATCACGGTCGGTACCACCTAGATTGCGGTATGTGTATTTCTGAGCCGACTGACCTAATACAACTGTAAGGTTATGTTTTTCACCAAACTTTTTGTTGTATGTCAATACGTTTTCAACCTGCCACTTATAACCTCTGTTCATTTCGCTTTGAACTGTACTATAATCTAGATACTTGCCTTGAGAAGCCAAATAATAAGGCATTGTATAAGCATCGTATCCCCAGAAAGCGAGGTCGAATCCATAACTGGTCTTGAATGATAGACCTGGAAGTAAATCGAGTTTAGCATAGAATGTTCCGACAAACTTATCGGAATTGTTCTTGCCCGACGATGGCTGATTGAGCATACCAACAGGGTTGGCAATTTCTTGGAATCCATCTGGTGGAAGAGAGAATACTCCGTGTGAATCTTTTACAGCGTAAGGATGAGCAGCAAGAATAGAAGCAGCTTCGTCTTCGCTAGCATAAACAGATACTAATGGAGAGAATGCAAGAGCACTACCTAAGATTGAGCCATACTCTGAGTTGGTATCGATACCGGTACTGTTCACTCTAGAATAAGCAGCATTGACACCTACTGTCAGTTTATTCAAATAATTACGATCTTTTGCCTCGAAGACAGTATAATTAGAGTTGGTTCGAACACTGTAGCGTTCGTAATTAGATTTATCATAGTTACCACCAACAATACCATCTTGTTTGTAGTAACCGAAAGAAAGGTAATATTGCATCTTGTCGTTACCGCCGTTGATGCTTACTTGATGACTCTGTATTGGAGCATTCTTATAGAATGTCTCTTTCTGCCAGTCGGTGCCTTTTCCTGCCGATGCGATCTGATCTGCAGAGTAGATGGCGTTACCTCCATCGTTGAGGCTCTCTTCATTCATAATAACCATATACTCTTTTGCATCGAGTACTGATTTGTGTGTCCAAGGATTTTGCCATCCATAAGATACATTGTAACTGATGGTTGCTTTACCCTGACTACCACTCTTGGTCGTTACCAAGATAACACCGTTGGCACCACGAGTACCATAGATTGCAGCCGAAGCGGCATCCTTCAATACTTCTACCGAAGCGATATCACTAGGGTTCAAATAATTAATACCACCATCTACTGGCATACCGTCGACTACGTAGAGAGGTTCACTGTTGTTGATAGTACCGATACCACGAATACGTACCTTAGAATCAGAACCCGGTTGACCTGAACTTTGAGTGATTTGTACACCTGATATCTTACCTTTCAGGGCATCCTCGATTCGTGAAGGCTTTGCAGCACTCAAATCTTCTGCCGATACTTTACTGATAGCAGCTGTTACAACACTTTTTTTCTGTATACCATAACCAATGACAACGACTTCGCTAAGTGCTTTAGAATCTTCGGTCATAGTAATTTTCATTTTACCTTTTGTGGCTTGTACCTCTTTGGTGAGATAACCTACATAAGTAAGGATTAATGTAGACTTTGCAGGTGCTTTAAATTTAAAGTATCCGTTGATATCGGTTGCAGTACCGATATTAGCCGAACCTTTAACGACCACATTGACACCTATTAATGGCTCATTTGTCGAACCATCTAATACTGTACCCTCGATAGTGGCATTCTGCCCGAATACCGATAGGTACATACCCAGTAAAAATAGAATAGAAATAATCTTCTTCATGTGTTCTATTGATTAATAAGATTAACTTTTTTGTCCCTCGTTGGACATTGCAAACATAGAGATAAATGAACGAAATGAAACTATTATTAAGACTTCTTTAATACGTCAAACCGATTTTATTAATACGTCATTATTACGTCAATAATTGCTAAATAATTATTAAACAGTTAATTAACGATACGTTTATATAGGCTTTTAAGCACTTTTAAAGAAAGTAAATTTATTTATTTTCTTGCAGTTCTTCTTTTTCATTTATTTCTTCTGTGTATGGAGAACTTTCTGTTATTTGTTTCGCTTTTATTTTTATTACGAGGTTTACTGCGATGCCTATAGGTGATAAACCATATATATCATTCAACAAGGTTTGAATAATATATGTTTAAAGTTCTTTTGTCGAGGAATTATAAAAGACTCTGATTATAGGTTGTTGAGATAGTCTATCAGTCCGTCTTCACGTTCTAGTCCGAACTTTTTGCGCAACCGGTATCTGATAGTTTCTACACCGCGTATAGAAATGTTGAGTAATGGAGCGATTTCCTTTGTAGAAAGGTTCATTTTGAGATAGGCACACATCAGGCGTTCATTGTTCGACAAATCTGGATGTTTTTCACGTAGCCTCTTCATGAAATTGTTGTGTACGACATCAAATTGGTCTTCGATTTTCTTTAGCACTTCATCTCCTTGGATATCAGAGTCTATCTTGTTGCGTACCAGAACAAGCATTTGTCTGGCTTCTCTCTCTTTGTCTCCTTTGAGCGTAGACATTACTTGAAAGAGGTCGCCACGTATCTCTGTAAGAATTTCATTCTTCCTGACGAAGTTAATCATTAGATTGGCCATCTCCTGACTTTTATGTTTGAGTTCGTATTCTATCTTTTCTTTTTCGAGTTCTACAATTTGCTGCTCTTTTTCAGCCTTTTCTTCTTCGTACTCTTTCTCCATCGCTTTCATCTGGCGGTCTTTCTCCTTCACGGCTTGTTGTTTCTTCTTTTTAACGCGGACATCATCCCATATATAGATATAGCGTAGCATGAAGCCAAACAGAATAAGATATATCATATATGCCCAGGCGGTGCGATACCATGGTGGAAGTATGCGGAAAGTGAAATTGTCGGATGATATGATAACACCGTTTGGCAGCATAGCCCGTACTTCAAAGCGGTATTTGCCTTCGTGAAGATTACTGAACTCTTTCACTCGAGATGTGGTATAGTCCGACCATTCTTTATCATTCAGTCTGTATTGGTAGATTACACCTTCGATATTGATTGCCGAGGTAATGCCATATTCAAGTCTTATCGAGTTGTGACTGTAAGATATTTTGGGAATATTTTTGATGGATAGGTAATTGTCGGTGTATAACAGCGAGTCTTTTGGATAGGTTTGATATACATTTTTGATATGTAACATATCGTAGAATGTGTTAGACCTACTCTTTCCTGTCGAATTGAAGAGTGCGAAGCCATTGTCGTTGGGAATAATCATCTGTTCATCCGATATCGGAATGATTGTTTCTGCGTCCAATACCAAGGGCAATGAAGGAATCTCAAAATAATTACGGGTCTCTTTTCCTGTTTTAGCATTAAATAATGAGATGTGTTCGGGTGCCAATGTGATGATAGAACCATTATATTGTGTTAGACTGGTGACATAATCTTTGGGCTTCTCTATGATTTTGCTGAGCTCTAATTCTTTGGTCTTACTATTGATTTCATATATGCCCTTTGTCGTGGCAATGACTATCTTACCGTTTACATTATATAGTTTGGTTCCTTTTTCTACCTGAATCAGTTCACGGAGATTATAAACACGGATCCTTTTTGCTCGTGTCAACTCTTTGTCCGTATAATATTGCCATACCTCGTTTCCATTGGCTATCCAAAGTGATTGAGGCGATTCTTGCGCAAACCAACGGCAACTCTCATTCAGTCCTGCTATTTTATGAGATAATACCCATGTTCCATTTATTCTTTTAATGACATAGATTCCGTCGTAAACTCCGACGAGCATTTTATCTTTTTCGCCTAACACTGGTATGCAGGTCCAAACACCTGTAATATTGGTGATTTTGTTCAATGTAGTGCCTTGTAAGAGAAACAGACCTCTGTCGTGTCCACAAAGTATTTCATCACCAATCTTATTAATGCTCCATACTTGCCCGCCTCCGCCGGTAACAGCAGTTATTGTTGGTCGGTGTTCGGACACGTCACTATTGAAAGGCATATAAAACAGACCTCTGTTGGTGCCAAGGTAGAGTAGATTCCCCGAGAGGCATGCCGAATATCCTGTACCGTATGAGTAAGGGAAAGAATAAAGGTTGGTGAGGGGCGAATTGAGTAGAATATAATCTACACCTCCGCTATCGAGTCCGGCCCATAGATTGCCTTGGCTGTCGAAGGCGGCAGACAATACCGTATTGTTCTGCATGCCGCTCATCTCGTTGAAATGCTTTGCCACGTGAGTAGTTAAGTCGACGATGGCAATACCGTTTCGTATACTGCCTAAAGCCAGACGACTGCCCGAAAGGGTGGCACAGAATATTTCATTTTGTTTGATAAATGGTTCCAACCCCGTGGTGTAAGAATAAGCATTGTTCCCATCGTAGAGAAAGACGCCGTCGAAGGCAGTGGCTATGAGTATCTTGTTGCCAAATGGAAGTATACTGCGAATCCTTTTGTTCTGTAAGTTCTCAGCTCCTTGAAGGGGTAAGATGGTGTTGCCCGCCAGAATAAAGATTCCTTTGGTAGTACCGATATAAAGTGTGCCGTTCGACATTCCCGAGCAATCAATCTTGACATTAGCCTGAATCACTGTGTATTTATTGTCAATACACTTTACGATTAGTCCGTCACCTATAATATATAGTGTGTTGTCGTAGTCGAAGATGTTCCAGATATTACCGATGCTATTCTGCTTTCCATTCATATGCCCTGAAAGACACTTATATATCATCTTTCCGTTGGCATTGGGCGAATAATAACCGAATTCGTTGATACCACCCACAAAAATTCGCTTTTTATCTTGGGAAGGGCAAATAGAACGAACTGTTGTTCCATTGTGTAGCGTGAACAACGACCAGGATGAGCCACTGAATTGTACCAGTCCATTTTGATTGGCAAAGTACACCCATCTGTTATTGAATGATTTGATCTGCCATGTCTGCGAACCGTTACCGTAAAGGTTTTTGCTGTAATTAATGATATAATCGTTCCAATCGCCGGCATAACCAAGCAATGGGAATAAAATCAGGATACAGGTCAGAAGGGTACGACACGATTTCATAGACTGATAGTCTTAATTATAACGTTCGAATTCGTAAGTGTTATCGAGAACGATATGGTCGTAGTCTTCAAAATAGTAGCTTACTGTAATGTCATACTGAGAGGCAATCGTACTGGTTCCTGAGTAATAATTGGTCACTTCGATATAGATGGCTCTGTATTGGGGGTCTATTCTATAATCAACGAACGAATCTCCTTCGAACTGGCAACCTCTACTAAGGAGTAACTGATCAATGTTTCCATCGTCCACACCATTTTCTACTGTGCCTTTTGATGAGAAAAGACATTGCATTGAAGAATTCAATCCGATCCAATCTCCGACTATTGCGTAGGCCTCGTCAAAACCGTCGTCAGAAGTACAAGCTGTGAAAGTGAATAATGGACATAATAAAAATAAGACGAGTAATAATTTCTGTTTCATGATTTTCTATAGTTTGTCAACTAGACAAAGGTAGAAAATATAATCGAAATTGTTTCTTTTAATTTCAGAAAAACTCTTATGATAGTCTTTTTTCTATCTCTTCTTCTTTAATAATAGTAAGAATATCGTGTCCGTCGGGTGTTATAGATGAGTTGCTGCAAGCAAAGAGATCATCAATGAGTGCTGTCATTTCTTTGGATGAAAGTGCCTGACCATAGACTATCGCTGCGCTCTTGGCCAGAGATAATGCTAAGATATGTGCTATCTCCTCTTTTGTAGTATTGGTCTCTTCGATAGCCGAATGAATCATGTCTTGTACCAATGTAGTAGGGTTGATGCCCTGTGTATCTGCTGGTACTCCGTTGATAGCGTAGCTACCATTGCCTAAATTGGAAAGATCGAAACCTATGGTGCTGAGTTCGTCTGTCATTCCGAGTAACACTGATTCTTCTGCCGGAGTGAACTGAACGATATCTGGAAATAGTACTCGTTGAGATGCTCCTGTCTTATCATGCAGCTGTTTGATGTAGCGTTCGTAGAGTATTCTGACATGTGCTCTACGTTGGTCGATGACCATTAGGCCTGATTTGACAGAAGTGAGGATATAACGACCTTTTATTTGTAGCTGTTCTATGCTCTCGCTGACTGTTTCGCCACTTTGCTCATAAAGAGGAGTATCATTCTTAAATGAAGTAGCACTATTATTACTTCCTTGAATAGAATCGTCAGAAGGGCGATTGGCAGTACTTCCTGCTTTTTCGAGTCCACTATATAGCTTGTCCCAATCTACTTGTTTGCGAGAATAGCTATTATCTGTCTCCGAACTAAAAGGATTGTAGTCTTTGTTAATATGAACTTTGGGCATATTGACAGCTTCTTTCTCGCTTTTGTTGTATACCGGTATTTCGGGCATGCCATCGGTGTCGAACTCAATAGTCGGCATAGCATTGAATTTGTCGAGCGATTCTTTCACTGCAGCCAGAAGAATCTTCCAAATCGATGCTTCGTTCTCAAATTTGATTTCTGTCTTTGTGGGGTGGATGTTTACATCGATATCTCCTGGGCTGACTTCAAAGTAGAGAAAGTAAGGAACTTGGGCATCGGCAGGAATAAGATGATTGAATCCTTCCATCACCGCTTTATGGAAATAGGGATGCCGCATATATCTGCCATTGACGAAAAAGAATTGTTTTGCCCCTCGTTTGACGGCAGCTTCAGGACGTCCTATAAAGCCACTGATGGTAGCCAACGAAGTTTCAACATCAAGTGTCAATAATTGTTGATCCATCTTCCGCCCGAATACAGCAGATATACGTTGCCTGAATGACTGACTGGGTAGATGGTACAATTCTACACCATTACTTTTCAGCGAGAAGGCAATGTCGGGATGAACCAAGACGATGCGTTCAAACTCTGTTGTTATATTGGTGAGTTCAGTGCTATTTGATTTGAGAAATTTGCGACGGGCAGGAACATTGAAGAAAATGTCGTTGACCATGAAATTGCTACCCTTGGGGCACGACACCATTTCTTGATTTTCGAGAACAGAGCCCGAGAATGTGAGTTGAGTACCTAGCTCATCGCTCTCCATTCTTGTTTTGAGTGTGACGTGTGCCACTGCAGCAATCGATGCCAATGCCTCGCCACGGAAACCCATGGTATGGAGTTCGAAGAGGTCGGCTGCTTTAGAAATCTTGGAAGTAGCATGTCGTTCAAAAGCTAGTCGTGAGTCTGTTTCAGACATTCCTTTACCATCATCAATCACTTGTATCGATGTTCTTCCCGAATCTATTACCAATACTTGAATGTTCTTGGCTTCGGCATCAATAGCGTTTTCAACCAATTCTTTGATGACCGATGCAGGGCGTTGTATTACTTCACCGGCGGCTATTTGGTTGGCAACGGAGTCTGGCAGTAAATGAATGATATCACTCATAGCTTATATATTTCTCTTTATTTATTATCCCTACTTCAATAAGTCGCGCAAAGACTTGTTCTTCATATCCGGCACCTCTTGTTGAGACGGTTTTAGTTCCGAACCGGCTTTCTTAGGAACCCAGATGAAGAGGTCGTCCTTTCCTTTCGGTCGGGCATAATCAAACCATGCAAAGTTGGATAGTTTCATCTTGTCGCCAGGTATTTGAGTCATCGGATAGAGTACTCCCGATGATTGTGGACTCATCACCATCTTATCTACTTTCTTATCTTTCATATAAAGATTGAGTAAACTCGTTTCGGAGGTGTTCATAAACATCATCGTACTATCTTTATCTAATGGATAATAGACTACTTGGACATTGCTGATGACGTCGACCTTGTCCAATTGCTTATTTTTGAAATATGATTTGATTTCTTTTCCGGTCACCTGGTTGTAGTGTATGCTATCCAAGTTCTCTACCGTCAATGCCTGATTGATGATATGAGCCCAAGTTATTGTGCTGTCGTTGAAATAGGCATGGATAACCTCTCCCAAAACCTGTTGCTTGTCATTCCAAAGAATAGGATCTTTATACATGGTGAGACAGGAGTCTTTGGTATTGTAGACTAGAGAGTCGCAAACACCTTGGATGTCTTTTCTGAACATTCTTACTTTATGAAACCCTTTCATGATACGATACATGGAATCGGTCTTGTTGTTGTAAGTCCGCATCCAAAGAGTATCGGCATGCACAAACATTGAATCTTTTTGCGAATAATCTATCGCCAAAGCCTTCTTTGTAGCAAATGCCATATTGCTCTTTTCGTTGTAGTAACAATAATTTCCGGTCAGCATACTCTTGTTCACCGAGTCTTTCATTATTACATTGTGGAATGCTTTACCAAAGCCTTTCTTCCTGTCGTAATAGACACTATCGCCGACCAATCGTTTTGTTCCACTAGTCAGTACGGATCGGTCGAAAAGCCAACCTTGGTCTTTGACAGTATTGTAATTTCCTTTACTGGAGTTGATGACATTCTTGGAACTGACAATGGTTGATGGACCTAATATGGTAGCGACCTTGGTCAGAGTACTATATTTTAATGTATCGGATGCCAATACAAACTTAGGATTTACTAACTTTACATTATTATTAAATGTGGCAATTTTCTTGGCCGGACTATACTCACCCCATATTGAAGTTAAAATATTGCTGGCATCCATAATTGTTCCGCCGTCGAAGTAATATGCAAGATTCAACAGACGGTCGTAGTTCAAACTATCGGTGAGTAGGGTGGTCTTACGATTCACCATCTTTACATCTCCACGGAGTTTGGCTATCAGCGTAGTACCATTATAATCCAAATACTTTCCATATATGAATAATGTATCACCTTGTACCATCTTGACATGTTCAAAGGCTTCTACAGAATTTGTATTTTTATGAATCAAGGCACTGTCGCAGAACATTTTCATGTGGCCATGCTTGAGCTTAACATTACCAACAAGTACTTCTACGTCGGGAGCGATAAAATTATCTTCTCTGGCTACATCGGCATGAATCAGATCTATTCGCGTCATGCCTCTTCTTTTTCTTCGCTTCAGCTCGGCAAAGCTAAGCTTATCACCTTTATTTCCTTTAGATTTTAATTTCTTTTTCTTTGCATCTTTATTGTCTACACCAGCTTTCTTCGGCTTTTGGGGTGTGGTGTTGGTCTGTTGTGCAGAAGCAATCAGATTGTTGGCGTGTACCAACGGTGATTTAACCTGTGCTAGAATACAGATACAAAAGAGGCAAAGAAACCCAATAATAAGGTATTTCTGTCCTTTGTAAAACGAATCCTTCTTCTGTTCTTGGGGCATAATGTATTAATCCTTTTCTTCTGTCTGTTCTTTACTCTTCTTTATCCAACCTGGATATCTGAAGTTGCATTTCACCCAAGCCGGATTGATACGTATATAAGTCCTTTTCTGTTTATCGCCAATCCATTTGGTAAGAAGTTGCTCACGGCGTTTACCAAGAAGCATATCCTTTACGCTCTGATAGTCTTCGTTGATTGTTGCTTTATGACCATTGATGCGGTTTTTAAGTTTGGCAATGACACAGACTTCATCACCATCTTTATTGATCATGGTGAAAGACTTAGATATTTCACCCACAGAGAGCTTGTCTACAATTTTGGCGGTCTCTGATGGCAACTCTTCCATCTGAAACTTGGCAGAATTGCTATTCTGATTGACCATTAATCCATGGTTCAGACGAGTATCTTTATCCATTGACAATACTGTAGCGCCTTCTTCGAAACTGAATTTCTTATTGCGGATATCGTCGCCGATAGAATCCAAACGGGCAAGAGAAGCTGTGATGGCTGCATCTGGAATATGCGGTTTGAGCAAAATGTGGCGCACTTTGATACGGTCGCCTCTTTTTTCAACAAGCTGTATAATATGGTATCCATACTCGGATTTTACTATCTTTGAGATCTGGTCGGGAGTAGTAAGATTGAATGCTACATTAGCAAAATCAGGGTCTAGCTGTCCTCTTCCCATAAAGTCCAATTCACCACCTTGCATGGCCGAACCTTTATCTTCAGAGTACAAACGAGCCAATGCCGAGAATGTGGTCTCTCCTTTTTCTACTCGTTCTGTGTATTCTCGTAACCTACTTTTCACATCCTCTATTTCCGATTCGGGCACTTTTGGCTTTTGAGTAATGATCTGCACTTCTACTTCTGTAGGAACAAAAGGAATACTATCTTTAGATAGACCTTTATAGAAGTCGCGCACTTCGGCGGGAGTTACTTTAATATCTCCAACTAATTTTTGCTGCATCTTTTGAACAGTCAGACCAGTACGGATATTCTCACGCCATATTTCTCTCATTTGCGGTAACTTCATATTGAAGTATTCTTCCAATTTTTCTTTCGAACCAATTGCTGCGATATATTCTCTTTCTTGGGCATCAAGATGAGGAATGATATCTCCATCAGAAACAGAAATACTATCCAGTGCCGCCTGGTGCATGAAAAGTTTTTGAATCGCTAATTCTTCTGAGATGACGCAGTTGGGCTCTCCATCAAACTTACGACCTTCGGATAGATCAAGCAATTTCTTTTGTTCGATGTCTGATTTGAGGATGGCTTCGTCGCCAATCACCCAAACTACTTCATCAATCACATTATCTTGCGCAAAAGAAATGATTGATACAAAAGATAACACTATTGTTAGTATCCACTTGTGGGTTATAAAATTCTTCATTATATGAATATTAAATTACATAATAAAATAACAACTTACGAAGATAGTGCAATATTTTGGGCTATCAGTGATTATTAACTGTTTTTAGTACCTCTTCGCTTATTTCAACCTTAGTTGTAGCTTTAAGATGAGCTATCCATTCTTGCTCCATATATTGCTTATAATCGGTATATACTTTGTCTTTTACATCGCGATAATCTGTCGGCGCTTTCTGTTTTTTTCCGACAATAATAGCGTATGGATATCCTGCGTTTGGAGTATAATCCGGACCGCCAAAAGCCAAAGCATCAACAAAAGCATTATCTCCAACTTTGAAAAGTCCCATTGTCATCACTACGCATTCTTTATCTTTATTGAATGGAGCGATAAGGTTAGCCCATTCTTCTTGGGGTTGCTTCTTTAGAAGCTTTTTTACTTTCTTCCCTACTTTTTTGTTACAACATTCTATTAATGCACCATTGAATCGTGGAACAGCCCATTTGTACTCTGATTGATTTTTAATAAAAAAGTTTTGTAAGGCAGTACTGTCAGGGGCGGTGGCTGCAATCTTATCTTCTTCTTTAGCTAACAGGCCGTCACGAAATAACTTCAATTGAAGTTGCAATTCTGGATGCTTATCTGCTATCTTTTTGCTTTCTCGGTCGAGAATAGACTTATTGATAAATGATTCTATCTGAGAAGATATCTCCATGGGGCGATTCTCGGCAAATCGTTTAAAGTCCTGTCCGGTATATTGCTTTCCGTCAAGAGTGAACAGCGTGGAGTTGGTCTCGCCATCGCGTCGCAATTCTTTTATCGCCTCTTCATTAGAACTGAAACCCATTTCTTGTTTCAGCCTATCTAGAGTGCTTGTGTTCACACTATTATCGGCATCTTTGCTGTTCAATTCTTTGATGAGTGTCGGCAACATCTCTTCGAACGGGGCAATATCACGTTTGGCTAATACCTTAATAATATAGATTCCTGCCGGTGAATAGAAAGGCTCCGAAAATTGATTGGCCGATAAGGAATAAATTCGTTTCTCTATCACTTCCGGACAATCTAAAGATGTAATCCATGTCGTGTCTTTCTTTGCTGAGAAACGTTTCGTCATTTCTCCAAACAAATGTGGATTCTTTTGTATCGCAGAATAAATGGAATCCATGTGAAGTTTGGCCGCCTCTATCGTTCTCGATGATGCTGTTTGAGAAAGTGGTTGGAATATCTGTGTGATTTGCACTTCACCGTTCCCGGTGTTTCGTTTTTTATCATTATATAGGATACGGGCCCTTTCTCTATCCGACTTATTATCATTGATATACTGTCCAATAAGGCGTTTACGATAGTTCGAAAGTAAGTTGCGCAAAACGGGCAAGGTATCCAACCCTGCCTGTTCTGCTGCATTTACTTTTATCTGTTCCAATACATAGTCGTCGAGATATGTTTTCAACTCTTTTCCATTCAGATGCTGTTTGTTATCTCTGTTCAATCGGTATTCAAATTGACTTTTCGATATGGCTTTCCCATTGATATTCATTAATACCGGTTCTACCTGAGGGGTAGGCATGAGATAAATTGCACCAATAATGTAAAAGAGCAAACTATAAAACATGAATCAACTATTTATTATTTTATTCTGGACGACTGTAGTTAGGAGATTCACTTGTGATGGTTACATCATGTGGATGACTCTCTAAAACTCCGGCGTTGGTGATCTGAGTAAACTTGGCGTCATGAAGCTTCTCGATGTTCGGTGCACCGCAGTAACCCATTCCGGCACGCAGACCGCCAGTGAGTTGATAGATGACTTCGCAAAGTGTACCTTTATAAGGAACACGAGCTGCAATACCTTCTGGAACCAGTTTCTTTACATCGCTTTGGTCAGCTTGGAAATAGCGATCTTTCGAACCATTCTCCATTGCTTCCAATGAACCCATGCCACGATAAGATTTAAACTTACGGCCGTTGAAGATGATTGTTTCGCCAGGACTCTCTTCTGTACCTGCTACCAATGAACCAATCATAACAGAGTAGCCACCAGCTGCAAGAGCTTTGACAACATCGCCTGAGTAGCGCAGACCGCCATCGGCAATCAATGGAACTCCTGTGCCTTTCAACGCTTTGGCAACGTCATATACGGCCGAAAGTTGAGGAACACCAACACCTGCAATGATACGGGTAGTACAGATAGAACCCGGTCCGATACCTACTTTAACGGCATCTGCACCAGCCTCGACCAAGCATTTAGCAGCTTCACCTGTTGCGATGTTACCACAAACAATATCGATAGAGGGGAATCTTTTCTTTGCTTCTTTCAGTTTCTCGATCACTCCTTTAGAATGTCCATGAGCTGTATCGATGACAATAGCATCAACACCGGCATCAACCAAAGCTTTCATACGGTCGAAAGTATCATTCGTGACACCAACACCGGCTGCGACACGCAAACGGCCTTTGCTGTCTTTGCAAGCATTAGGTTTGTCTTTGGCTTTTGTAATATCTTTATAAGTGATAAGTCCGATGAGCTTACCTTTATTATCTACTACAGGAAGTTTCTCGATTTTGTGCTCTTGAAGAATTTGAGCGGCTGCAACCATATCTGTCTGCTGATGTGTTACAACAAGATTCTCTTTTGTCATCACATCGTCAATCAGCTTATCCATATTCTTTTCGAATCGAAGGTCACGATTTGTGACGATACCTACAAGGTTGTTTCCTTCGTCTACCACTGGAATACCGCCGATATGATATTCGGCCATGATATTCAATGCGTCAATTACTTTACGTCCCTTATGAATCGTCACCGGGTCGTAAATCATTCCGTTTTCTGCTCTTTTTACGATGGCAACTTGTCGTGCCTGGTCTTCTATCGACATGTTTTTGTGAATCACACCGATACCACCTTCTCTAGCTATAGCAATAGCCATCGGAGCTTCGGTAACTGTATCCATTGCTGCGGTAGCAAACGGAACTTTCAGTTCAATGTTTCTTGAAAACTTTGTCGTCAAATCGACTTCACGTGGGAGAACTTCAGAATAGGCGGGTATCAACAATACATCGTCGTAAGTCAAACCCTGCATCACAATCTTATCTGCAATAAATGACATATGGCTTAAAATTTTTATTGCGTGCAAATATACGAACTTTATCCAACACTAGAAAAACATCTTTCTTTTTTTTAATAAGGAAACGATGTTTTTTGACGATATTATACTTAATGGCTAAAGTTCATTAAGAAAAATAGCTTGATTTTCCCTCCTACGACTTTCATCATACCTTATCTTCAGTCCAAACAGCTCCAATACAAAATATTAACCCTGACGAATAAAAAATTGGTATATTTGGAAGGTGTATAACGTGCATATTATCAATATGATAATACTTATTTAAGCGCAAGGCTAGAAATGCTGCACTATTGTTTTTTAGCATGATGATTAACAATCTCAGAATCTCGCCAATCAATCGTGAACCGACGATGCTTGAATCGCAGGCCTTCACTTCAAGTAATAGAGGCCGATGAGACTTGGAGTGTCAGTCGCCGAGACTTGGTGTGAACGCTGATGAGACTTGGTGTGTGAAGCTCCAATGCTTCAATCGAAAAACTTACGAAAATCGTATGGACGTTTATAAATTTTGTTCTTTATGTTTCGGTAGAAACTTCCAAATGTTTCTTTGGATACTTCCTTATGGTTTATCTGAAACGTACCAACGAAATTCCTTGCCTCCAATGTAAAGTCTTATTTTATTGATTGTTAGTGGCTTATATTCATTTCGACTATACCAACTCACTGCCACTTTAGACCTATCTTTCTGATAGATAATTCTTTTTGCTGAAGCAAAGTGTTGATGAAAGTCGTAGGAGCATTTTTTTAAACCTTTGTTTATTGCTCTTTTTATCTTATAAATTGGTGCAAATTATTCTATTCTTGTTCTAAATAAACGATTTTACAGATAATTAACTAATAATGGACTCCTTAGTAATTTTATTTCTTTTCCCCTGAAATTAACATTAATATTAAAAATCAATTAGAAATCAAGAGATATTTACTAAAATATTTTGAAACTAATTATTTATATATTAATTTTATGGCTTGAAAGCATAAATATTAGCAATTTGTTTAAATCTAATATGTCTTTATATTTAGAGCTTTTTAAAGAAATACTTGTATGAAAACTAACATATATTAATATGTAATAGATAATGAACCTTTAATTTAAAAGTTATGGAACAAAAAATTAATTGTAAAACGCGGCTTAGTAAGCTGGTCATTGCCTTGTCTTTGTTGCTTGGTGTTGGCAGTTTGGTTACTCAAGCCTCTGCTCTGCCGCTCGCGGAGATTTCACAGCCTAACAAAATTGTAAAAGGTCATGTCGTTGATGAAAATGGTGAAGCACTTCCTGGTGCGAGCATCGTTGTAAAAGGACAGACTTCAGGCGTTATTTCTGATGTAAATGGTAATTTTTCTCTCTCTGTTGCCAACGGAAATTCTGTCGTAGTAATCTCTTCTGTAGGTTACAAAACTGTGGAAATAGATTTAAATGGCAAATCTGCTGTTAATGTTAGAATGCAACCAACTGTTTCTGAATTGAAAGAAGTTGTTGTCACTGCATTGGGTATTAAACGTGAAAAGAAGGCCTTAGGTTATGCTGTTCAAGATGTCAAGTCTGACGAGTTAACTAAGGTCGGAAGTACAGGCTTGACGGATGCTTTGCAAGGAAAAGTCGCAGGTTTGAATATTAATGATACCGGCTCTGGTGCTGGTGGATCTTCTAAGGTCGTTATTCGTGGTAACTCTTCTTTGGTTGGTAACGATGCTCCTCTTTGGGTAGTAGATGGTGTACCATACGATTCGAGTGTAGAAACCAGTAATAACCAATGGGCTGGTTTTGATAGAGCCGGTGGCGTTTTCGATTTGAACCCCGAAGATGTAGAATCTGTTTCTGTATTGAAAGGCCCGACCGCTGCAGCACTTTATGGTTCTCGTGCTGGTAACGGTGTAATCATGATTACAACTAAAAAAGGTGGTAAGAATGGTAAACTAGGCATTACTTATTCTGGCAAGTTCACTCTTTCTAAAATTGCTTATACTCTTGATGAGCAAAATACCTATGGACAAGGTACCAGTGGTACATTTTCTGCCTCTTCCGATTTGTCTTGGGGTGCTGCTATGACGGGTCAATCTGTTGCTGCTTGGTGGGATAGTTCTGCAACTACTCAATATAGAGCACAGAGCGATGCAGTTAAGAACTTCTATCGTGATGGTGGAGTTCAGTCGAATGCCATTTCTTTCCAAGGTGGTGACATCGATAATCCTTTCCGTATAACAGTTTCTCATGATTATACAAAAGGCAATTACAGGGCTAATAATATTACTAGAACAGATTTTGACTTTGTAGGATCATTCAAATTGAATAAGTTTATGTCTTTCGACTTGAAAGCCGACTATACCTATACAAAAGGTATTAATCGTCCAGACTTAGGAGTATATGGTACTGCTTACTATTTGTATACAATGCCTCGTAACATTCAGCTTAGCGATTTGGATGCCTATAAGTTCGATCCTTCTTTGGTACCATCTGGAAGTTATAAACACATGAACTGGTATGGACCTGATGCTTCCCATCAGAATCCATATTTTATCATGGCTCAATCTCAAAACAAGGATATGAAGAATCGTCTTTTCGGCTATGCAGCTTTAAATATCAAGATTCTTCCCGAATTGAAATTGAAGATTAAACAAGGTATGGACCTTTCGGGCGTCCAGACTAGATATACCTATTCTTACGATGATCCTGTATACACCGCTGCTCGTCCTGGTTCTGAAATGTACAAGACGACATCAAGAGAAATGAATTCTGAGTTTCTTCTTTCATATAATAAGACATTTGGTGACTTCCAACTTGGTATTAGTGCAGGTGCAAACCGTATGTACAGCTATGCCGAAGGTTTGATAGGCAAATCTGGTAAAATGGCAGTATATGGAGCACATTATCTATCTTTAGGTACAGCTCAGACAGTAAGTAATTCACTTTACGAGAAAGAAATTAATTCTGTTTATGGTTTTGCAAACTTGGGATATAAAGACTTCCTTTATTTGGATTTGACGGCACGTAACGACTGGTCTTCTACATTGCCTTCTGGACATCGTTCTTATTTTTATCCATCTGCTAGTTTATCAGGTATTGTAACAAGCTTTATGGATGCGATGAATATCAACTATAATAAGAAGCTTATTAATTATGGTAAGATTCGTGCATCTTTTGCTCAGGTAGGTAAGGATACTGATCCTTATCAGTTACAGAATACTTATGGTACAACGACTGATGATGCATTTGGTTATCTACATACAACAGAGCCTACTGTAATGGCCAATACTGATTTGAAGCCTGAAATTGCAACATCTTGGGAAATTGGTACAGAATGGCGCTTATTCAACAATCGTATCGGTTTTGATTTCACCTATTATAATACAGCTACGAAAAACCAGATTGTACCTGTAGATTTGATTAAGACAACGGGTTGGGATAAGAAGTATCTTAATATCGGTAAGATATCTAATAAAGGTTTTGAAGTATCATTGAATGGTGGGGTTATCCGTTCAAAAGATTTCAATTTGGATTTGACTCTCAATATCGCTCATAATAAGACTGTTCTCGATCGCCTTGCAGATGGTGTAGATCATTTCAAATTTGATGCACTAAACCATTCAATAAGTTCTATGGAGTTGCGCGCATATCCTGGTCAGAAGTTTGGTACTATCTATGAAAAAGGATATAAACGAGATACTAATGGCAATGTTATTGTTGATGCTAAAGGTCTTCCAGAAGTTACCTCAGATATGATTGCTTTGGGTAATATCCAAGCAGACTTTACTGGATCTTTTGGAATAAATGTTGGCTATAAAGGACTTACACTATCAGCTTTGTTCAATTTCCAAAAGGGTGGTGATATCTATTCTTTCACTGAAAATGCCGCTGCTCAGTTTGGTGTTGCAAAACGTACTGAAAATCGTGCCGACTTTGTATATAAAGGAGTTACCGAAAGTGGTGCAACAAATACAACAGCTGTATCTGCTCAAACTTTTTGGAGAAGTGCACCTGCAGAAGAATTCATGTATAATGCTTCTTTCTTGAAATTGAAAGAATTGTCATTGGCTTATGTATTCCCGAAATCTTTCTTATCTAGATACACTGCCAATATTGTCAACAATCTGAAACTTTCTGTATTCGGATCAAATCTTTTCTATTTGGTTAAGCATACTCCAGGTACAACGCCTGATAGTAGCTCATTCTCTGCAACAGTATTTGCATCGGCTCTGGATTTTGCTCCTATGCCAAATACTCGTACATTTGGTATTTCTGTTAATGTTGGATTTTAAATGAGGAAAAAATTTATGAAAAAGATTATATTACCCATTTTATTTTGTGGATGCTTGGCATTTATGTCGAGCTGCGAAAAGGGCTTTGATGATATGAATACCACTTCGACTGGAATTACTCAATCACAAGTTCTTCCTAAATCATTATTGGTAAGAAATATGTGGAAGGGCGTTTCTGCCGATTATCAGCGTAACTATAATTTGTACGATGATTTGTATGCCCATTATTTCTCTGATGGCACAACATGGTGGTCAACCGATAACTATGCTTACAATGATGGTTGGGCCAAATGTGGCTGGGAAGCATTCTATACCGAGCGTGAAAAGGAATTCTTAGACGTACAAACCATTTGTGGTGATGCAGCCCTTTATACTAATATGAAAGCTATCAATGATGTTTGGAATGTTATTCTTTGGCTTCGCCTAGTAGATCGTTGGGGTGATGTGCCTTATAAAGATGCTAGTGGTAATTATGTAACGGCTACGGCTACAGCTATACCTTTCAATACCCAAGAAGAAATCTATAAAGATTTGCTTGCTCGTCTTGATGCCGATGGCTCTGCTCTCAATTCATCATCTGTATCTCAATACAATCCTGGAGAATATGATTTGCTTTATGCTGGTGATGCAGCCAAATGGAAGAAACTATCTTATTCTTTAATGCTACGTCTGGCAATTCGGTTATCTAAGGTAGATGCAGCAACTGCCAAAACTTATGCTGCTAAGGCTGTTGCCAGTGGTGTGATGACTAGCAATGCTGATAATGCTAATATTCAATGCGATGATAGTCGGTGGAACGATTATTATGGCCGTATTGTCTACGATTGGTCACAAGCTTCAGTATCAGAAGATATGATGAACTATATGACTGGCACCAAGGACAATTATGCTACCGCTGTTCAAGATCCTCGTTGCCCATTCTGGTTCACTCCGGGCACTAAAGGTTATGTAGGTGTTCCTCAGGGACTTGATCCTTCTGGCTCATTCTTTACTACTTTCAAATATTCAGATTATACCGAGATTCATATTCGTACTACAGGAGGTTTCTTTACGATAGATCGTTCTACTATTGCTAATAGTAAACTTCAATATCCTATTATGGACTATTCAGAAGTTTGCTTCTTGCAAGCCGAAGCTGCTTTGAGAGGTCTTATATCTGGTACTCCAGAGACCTATTACAATGATGGTATCACTGCTTCAATTAATTATGTCGCAGGACACTCAGCTGGGACAATAGCTAATGATGCAGTTTCTAAATACATTGCAGCTCTCCCATCTTTCTCTGCAGCATCAAACAACGAGGCAAAACTACGTTTGATTTGCATTCAGGAATGGTTGGCATTATTCCCCAACTCTCAGGAGGCTTGGTCCTTAATCAGACGTACAGGATATCCTGACAATCTTTCTTATCCTGCATATATTAATGGTTCTGCTTTGGTATCAGACGGTAATTGGGTACAGCGTATTTCTTATCCTAACAGTGAATATACTGATGATGCTACCAATATCCCTGCAGATTATCAAAGTAGTTCTGCCAAGTATGCTAAACGTGAACAATATGGACTATATTGGTCGCAAGCTGGTAACGGCGGAACTTATGCAAAGACTGCTAAACCTTCTAATTTCTGATTACGAAGTGTTATAACTTTTAAAAATATACCCATGTTACATTCTTTGTAGCGTGGGTATTTTTTATTTTGATTTTATAATATATCTTTGTAGCATTATGTTTTAAAGTCCTTTATTATGAATGAAATTACATGTTCCCTATCCTTAGAAGCCAAAAAGTCGTTGGCTTATCTAAAAACTACTGCTATTGCACTATTGCTATCTGTATCTTGCTTCGCGCAGAATAAATCAGAAGGTATATCAGTTTTGCTGCCCGAGAATGCAACACGTCAACAGGTCCTGGAGGCTTCTGTCAAGGTTCGCCCTTCATATCGTCAATTGGATTATCAAGAACGTGAAATGTTGGGTTTCATTCATATAGGAATGAACACTTTTACCGGAGCAGAGTGGGGAACAGGTAAAGAAGATCCTTCGATATTCAATCCTACATTATTTAATGGAGAAGAGCTGGTGAAGATATTCAAAGATGCAGGTCTGACTGGAGTTATCTTAGTAGCTAAACATCATGATGGATTCTGTGTGTGGCCTAGTCGGTATACTACTCACAATATATCACATTCTCCTTGGAAGGATGGAAAGGGAGATTTAGTCAAAGAAGTATCAGATGCTTGTAGAAAGTACAAAATGAAATTCTGTTTATATCTCTCGCCTTGGGATATGCACGAAAAAACTTATGGAACAGATGCATACAACGATTATTATATTCATCAATTAGAAGAATTGCTCACTCATTATGGACCGGTATATTTATTATGGTTCGATGGTGCTGGTACGGTAGAGTCTGTAAGTGGAAAGAAGATGCCATTTGATTGGCAACGTATATTTGGCAAGGCAAGAGAATTGCAACCAGATGTACTCTTGTCTGGTAATGCTCCCGATATTCGTTGGGTAGGCAATGAAATTGGTAAAGGACGTTCTACCGAATGGTGTGTTCAAGGAATCAATAATAAAGAGGTCTTTTTCGGCTCGTTAGATGGCTATAGTTACAAAACTCCTAATCTTGGTAGTATTGAGGATTTAATGACTAAAAAACGTTTGGTGTGGTATCCTTCGCGTGGAGGACTTCCAATACGTAAGGGCTGGTTTTATAATGCCAAAGACGATAATAATATAAAATCATTGCGCTATCTTGTTGATAGTTACTTCTCTACGGTAGGGCAAAATTCGAACCTTCTTCCCAATTTATCTCCCGATAAGACAGGATGTGTCCCTCAGAAAGATAGCAATCGCCTTATACAATTTGGTAGAATTATCAAAAAGATGAAATCAATTGACTATGCTAAGCAGGCACAAGTTGTTCCAATATCAGGATGGGTTGGTCGCCCTTCCGGTTCGTTGATTACCGATGGCTCACCATATACTTCATGGCATACAGCTGATGGTACAACGTCGGCAATTGCTGAGGTACGTCTGAAACGACCGGCTACTATTAACGTAATAAAGTTACAAGAAAATGTTCGCGACTTCGGGCAACGGGTAGATAGCTTTGCTATTGATGTAAAAGATGGAAGCAGTTGGCGAAAAGTAGCAGAAGGCACAACGATTGGTTATCGTAGAATGTTGCGCTTATCTCAGCCGGTACATGCTTCTTCTTTCCGTATTCGTATTTTGCATTCTAGAATCTCTGTCTCGTTAAGTAATTTATCTTTGTACTATTTGGAAAATGTACCTGAAGATGATTCAATACTTAATGAAGGACGCAATGTTATAGATTATCGCCATATTGCTATTAGCACTCAGCAACTCCAAAATGTGAAGAATCTCAGTGAGTTACTCCATAATAACTCGAATTCAATGTTCTCTGCTCAGGTGAAAACTTTTCCAGCTTCTATTGTGTTCGCAGCCGATGGTATCGTTACCTTTTCGGGACTGTCGTATCTTCCTGACGATAAGAATAATGCTCATATAGATAACTATGCAATCTATTTGAGTATGGATGGAGAGAAATGGGGTAAAGCTATTTTGGTGAATAGATTTGGCAATATAGAGAATAATCCGGTGGAACAGGTTGTAAGTATTACTCCTACAAAAGCGAAATATCTACGTTTGGAAATTCAAAAGGTCACTTCCACTAATGGAGAAATAAGTATCAAACAAATAAAGTTATATCATTAGATTTTAAACATGAAAATTGGCTATCTTTGTATTGTTACTTTAGAATAAAAGATAAAGATTATGCTTACCGAATTAGAAAAAATGCGTAGTGGACAGCTTGCTAATACTTCCGACCCTGTACTTCGTAAAAAGCTTGACAGAGCCAAATGTCTGGTTCATCGGCTCAATACCGAAACCTATCTTAATTCACCAAATTATCGTTCGGTGTTAGAAGAATTACTTCCTCATGTGTCGGAATCAGCATGTATCACTCCGCCATTTTTCTGTGATTATGGAGATGGTATTATTATCGGTGCACATAGCTTTGTCAATTTCAACTGCGTCTTTCTCGATGGCGGATTGATAACAATAGGCAACCATACTCTGATAGGTCCAAATGTACAGATTTACACTCCCCATCATCCGATGAATTATATGGAAAGGAGAAAAACTCAAGAAACGGCTTCCTCCGTCACCATTGGTGATGATTGCTGGATAGGAGGGGGAGCTATCATACTTCCTGGTATTACTATCGGCGACCGTTGTATCATCGGAGCCGGTAGTGTAGTCTCCAAAGACGTCCCTTCTGATACTACGGTAGCAGGCAATCCTGCACGACCAATTTAAATTATTCAACTAATATTTTGTTTATATAAAATATTTATCTGTACATTTGTGGTCTTAGTAGTAGAATACTGAATAATGCTTAAATCTTTATTTTATAAGAACAAGTTTGAGAAGATATATACCGAGAATTATTCCCGGCTCTACTACTATGCGCTCCATATTGTGAACGATTCGGAGGCTAGCAAAGATATACTTAGTGATGTGTTTGCAGGCCTTTGGAACAATATAGATAAGGTAGAGATAGAGAGTATCAATGCCTACCTTATGACCTCTATTCGTCATCGGGCGATAGATTATCTGCGGCGCAATATCTTGCAGACTCAGTATTCCGACGATTATATGAAGGAGGCCACACTGTTTTATGATGATGGTAACGATGAACTCGAAAAAGATAAGTTGGTCGAGAAAATGTTGTCACAGTTGCAACCCCCTACCAGGGATATTTTGGAAATGTGTTATCTGAAGCGCATGAAGTATGCCGAGGTTGCCGAAGCGTTGAATATTAGTCCCGCAACTGTAAAAAAACATATCTCGAAAGCTTTAAAGATATTAAGAGAACTTTACAATAATGAAAAATGATACCCGAATTTAATCATTCTCCGTATCTAAATATGTAAAACAACGAGCAATGAATAACGAGAACGAACGACATCAAGATTCTGAAGACTTCACAAGGGAAGAAGTGATGATGCGCGACTACTTTTTGAAAGAAGCGTATCCACAGCCCGATGTTCAAGAAGAATTGAAAGCTTTCCGACGTAAGCAACAGCCGCGTCGGAAGAATCGCGGTGTGGTCATTGCCATCAGTTTCTTATCGGGAGCTGCCGCTGTTCTTCTTGCATTGTTTATTTTGCATAGCCAGAATCTGATTTCATTCGGTGACTCTGAAAATCAGCCGTTAGTAGCATTCGAGGCCAATAAAGGTAATGTAGATACAGTAACTTTGCAACAAGGAGGTTCGACAGTAGCTGTCGATGGCTCTTCTTCTTCTAAATTGGCACAGATGGGAGCTCAACTCAATTCCAAAGATAAACGCCTGATCTATGATTCGCAGAAAAGTGCCAAGGTGATGATGCAAACTCTGAGTACACCTCGTCGAAAGACTTTTAAAGTTGTTCTCTCCGATGGTACCGAAGTATGGATGAATGCCGAGAGTAAGTTGGTCTATCCTAATAGATTTACAGGTCCCTCTCGTGTGGTTAGACTGGATGGAGAAGCTTATTTCAAAGTTGCCCACAATGCCAAATGTCCTTTTATTGTTCGTACTAATCAGTTGCAAACTCGAGTTTTGGGTACCGAGTTCAATTTGCGCAACTACAGTAAAGTTGATACTCACGTCACTCTTCTCAAGGGTTCTGTCGAAGTGAGCAATGCTTCTGGTACTATCAAACGTAAAATCAAACCAGGAGAAGATGCTCAACTCACTGCTGGCAATACTTTTAAAGTAAAGCAGGTAGATACCGAAGAATATAGTATGTGGAAAGACGGCTATTTTTATTTCGACAATGTGTCATTTATCGAAATAGCTCAAGAACTGGGTAGATGGTATAATGTCAGTGTTGTATTCAACAATCGTAAAGACCTTAATACCAAAGTATTCTTCGTTGCCGATCGTCATGGCTCTGTACAAGATGCTATCGAACTCCTCAACAGTATGGAGAAGGTTCACCTTAGTTTCCGTGGCAATCAGATTATCGTGGATTAAAATGTTGCATCTCTCTTGCAACTCCTAAGTTCCTTATATATTCTTATATGTCTTACTTTTCTGCTTGTGCAGATAAGTAATACTCCTATTATATATGGTATTTTTATTTTTTCAAAAAAAAGAATCTTATCATACCCGATTTTTTATATTCTCCGTATCTTGATATGAGAACGTTCCAAAACTAAAGTATTTTAACCATTAACCTGAAAACAATGGAAAAAAGGAAAAGTTTAATCCTGTTTTTAATTTTTCTATTTCTAGCAGTTAATTTCTCAGCGCAAGAGGTAGGAAAGCGATTTAGCATTACAACTAATGACGAACCGATGTCTTCTGTCTTCAAGAAGATAGGAAAGGCTTCGGGAGTGCGAGTCGAATTTGCTTATGAGGATGTCAATCCTTATAGAGTAACAGTATCATTAAAAGATGTAACAGCAGCTCAAGCAGTGAAAGCGGTAGTGGCTGATTATCCTTTAACGTATTCAATAAAGGCTGACGGAAAGTTTATTATCATTTCTCGTCTGCACCGAGTTATACAACAGCCAAAGCGTATTCAGCAAAAAGGGCATAATACAACTGTTGTTCATGGAAAGGTCGTTGATGCATCCAATTCTCCTTTGCCAGGAGTTAATGTGACCATGAAAAGCAATGGATCTGGCATGACAACTGATGGCAATGGTAATTATACTCTTTATTTGGAAAAAGGTGCTAAGGAAACGCTGATATTTTCTTTTATAGGAATGAAGACAACCAGTTTTACTGTTAATGCCGATTCTGAAGAAAAATTGTTGAATGTAACGCTTAAAGAGAATGCGAATGAATTGGGTGAAGTTGTAGTAACGGGTATGTTTACTCACAGAGCAGAGAGTTTCACTGGTTCGGCAACAACATATAATAAAGAACAGTTGACAGAAGTGGGCAATCAAAACTTGCTGAAAAGTTTGAAGAATCTTGATCCTTCTTTTCAAATTATGGAAAGTATGGATTTTGGCTCTGACCCGAACAAAACCCCTGATATACAAATTCGCGGTCAGTCTTCTTTCCCAAATTTGAATGGTGATTATCAAGGCAATCCTAATCAGCCTCTTTTTATATTGGATGGTTTTGAAACAGATATAACAAAGATGTACGACTTGGATATGAATCGTGTTCAGAGCGTAACAATTTTGAAAGATGCTGCTGCCAAAGCAATTTATGGTTCTAAAGCTGGTAATGGCGTTATCGTTGTAGAGACCATTCGCCCGAAGAGTGGTGAACTAAAAGTTCATTATTCTGGAAGTATGGATATTGAAGCTCCTGATTTGACAGGATACAACTTGATGAATGCATCAGAAAAATTGGCCTTTGAAAAGAAAATGGGTATCTATTCTAATTATGTAACGAGTGCATCTCAAGCTGATATGCTGGATCAAAGGTATCAAGAATATTATGAAAATGTACAGAAGGGTGTTGATACATATTGGCTTTCCAAACCGCTCCGTACGGGTTTGGGACAAAAACATTCTGTAACAATAGAAGGTGGTGATTCTCGGATGAGGTATCAGGCAGGTCTTTCATATAACAATATAAAAGGTGCTATGAAAGGTTCTGACCGTAATACATTGGGAATAAGTACTACGTTATCTTATAGTTATAAAAATTTGATATTCCGCAATACTTTGGAATATACAAAGAATTGGGCTGCCAATTCTCCTTATGGTTCTTTTAGCGATTATGCTGCATTGAACCAATATTATGTACCTTACGAAGAAAATGGTTCTCCTAAAAAAATATTAGGTTATTATGGCTCTGCTAGTACGCCGGTATATAATCCTTTATATAATGCGTCACTAAATACCAAATCTACCTCAAATTATGCCGAAGTTCGTGATAATTTCGGATTAGAATGGAATATAAACAAGGATATTAAAGCTACAGCTCGTTTTTCTTATACAAGAACTGAAAATGGAGCAGATGTCTTTTATCCAGGTAGCCATACTATGTTTGCTGAGTATGATGCGAATGGCTTATCAGATAGGAAAGGACGATACACAAAAACAAATGGCTATTACCAGTCTATTTCAGCAGATGCCGGTATCAATTTTAACCATACTTTTGGTAAACATTTGATTTTTGCGAATGCTACATGGAATATTTCAGATGTCCATACAGTATCGGATACTTATACCGCAGAGGGTTTTGGTAATGACTATATGGATAATATAGGATTTGCAACTCAATATCTAAAAAATGGCAAGCCCACTGCAAGTGATAGTAAAACTCGTGAAATAGGTCTTATCGGTGCTTTGAACTATTCATACGCCGACCGTTATTTGTTTGACGCATCTATTCGTACTACCGGTTCTTCCATGTATGGTTCAGACAATCGTTGGGGATGGTTCTGGGCTCTTGGTGCTGGTTGGAACGTTCATCATGAAAAGTTTATGGAGAACAATAAGTGGATTAAACAACTTAAAATTCGTTCTTCCATTGGATATACAGGTACTCAGAACTCCGATCCTTATCAGTCACGGGCAAGATATAGTTATGGAGACGTTACATACAATGGCCGTCTAGGTGCCTCATTACTGGGCTTGCCTAATAATAGCTTGAAATGGCAGCGTGTGATGGATTTCAACGTTGGATTTGATTTAATGTTAAAACGTTTCTTGACAGCTCGTTTTGATTATTACATCAAGAATACAGACGATTTGTTATCAGCTATCACAATCCCTCCATCAATGGGCTTTTCTTCGTATACTGAGAATCTTGGCCAAGTAGAAAATAAAGGTTATGATTTGGCTGTTACAGTGACTCCTTGGCGCAGTGATAAAAATAGAGCTTGGTTATCTATTGGTGCGACAGCAATTCATAATACGAATAAAATCAAGAAGATTTATGATATCTTCAAGAGTTATAATGACAGTCAGAATACTTCAAAAACTTCTGTTGTAACAACGAACTTAACAGATTCTGAATGGAAAGAACTCATAACTTCTAAGGCTAATCCATCAACCCTTTATTATGAAGGTCAGTCAATGACGGCTATTTGGGGAATGCAATCTCTTGGCATTGATCCAATGACTGGTAATGAACTCTTTTTAAATAAAGATGGTAATTCTACCTATACATGGTCTACTGCCAATCAGGTAGTTATCGGCGATACATCACCAAAACTCCAAGGTTCTTTTACTCTAGGTGGAGGTTATAAGGGCTTTACATTAAATTTGGTATGTACTTATCGTCTTGGTGGAGATCTTTATAATACGACTTTAGTCAACAAAGTAGAAAATGTTTCTGGTTA
>DAIUBN010000009.1:0-35412 GCA_036846645.1 Bacteroidaceae bacterium
ATATATCTTAATTCATTACATCCTATTTGTTCTAGAAAGTTTATAGAAACCTCCTCTATCTCCCCCCTCAAAAAAAGAAAAACAACTTAAAAGATATTGTAAACGCGATTCAAAAAAACACGTTTTTTTGAAAGTTCAAATTTCCATTTAAATTATAACCTAAAAAATGACGATTCCGAATTATTAAATTATTACTTTATAATTTATATATCTTTCTTTTTAATGTAAATAATCAGTATTTACTAAATTTATAAAAATTAATAAGAATGAGAAAAATGGCATATTTTAGCAAGTTTGAAAAAACAGATTCTTTTTTCACTCTCTTTGAAGCACTTCATTATTGATTAAATTATGTAAAGATAGTTTATCTCAACTTCCAGCTTTTAAGTTCATGCAACAAATTCCAGCGATTAGCAGATTATAAATATCCGACAATCGTCCTAGCATAAGATTTTGCCTACACATCCAATCTTTGTCAAGTACGACAAACGATAAATGTTTCCCCCACACAGAAAGAGTGACTAACAAAAATAAATTATATTTTGCAAATTCATACCAATTGTATTATCTTTGCTTCGATTTAGAAACCGTCCTTCACAATAAGGACAGGTGCAAGGGAATTTGGTGAAAGTCCAAAACTGTTCCTGCAGCTGTAATCCTCAATATTCAAGGGTTGAAAGTTCTGAACGCCACTGCTTTTACAATTTAAAAGCGGGAAGGTTTTCAACCCGAGGAAAGTCAGAAGACCTGCTAAGTCGTATAAAATAAAGTACTTTATACTTCCAGGAAAAGGAGTGAAGTCGTTTTTTGAAGTCCAACCTTCAAGAAAAACAAAACAAAACATTTATGAAAAAGGTATTATTTACTCTTTCATTGATAGGTTGTATCCTATTAGTGAGTTGCCGTCCCAAAGGGAACCAAAGTACTACAGCAGACGATAACACTATTGACACCTGCAAAATAGTAGTCAAGTATGCCAAAGGCTTTAAAATTACCTACAAAGAGAACTGCAAACTGCTAGAAATTCAAGATCCACAAAAAGACAGTTCAAAAATTTATCGTTATGCTCTTGTTCCAAGAGGACAAAAGCCTAAGGACTTACCCGCCGACTATGCCATTATCGAAACTCCTATACACCGGGTTATTTGTATGACTTCACTGCAACTTTCAAATTTCATCAAGCTAAACGCCCTCAATGAAGTTGTAGGTATTACCAGTACACGTCACCTCTTTAATAAGGAGATGAAAGAAAGAATTAAATCGGGAAAAACTATCAAGATAGGAATGGAAGGAAATTTTAATGATGAATTAATACTCAGTGCCAATCCTGAACTGATATTCATTTCTCCTTTCAAACGTGGAGGTTACGACAATATGAGGGAGACAAATATACCGTTGGTTCCCCATTTAGGATACAAAGAGATGTCTCCCCTCGGTCAAGCCGAATGGATTAAATTTATCGCCCTATTCATTAATAAAGAGCAAGAAGCCAATCGAATGTTCAGTCAGATAGAGAAGAATTATATCGAAGCGAAGAAACTAGCGGCCAATGTAAAGAGACGTCCTATAGTTTTCAGTGGTGAGATTCGCGGAGGCAACTGGTATACAGTAGGTGGAAAAAGCTTCTTAGCACAACTGTTCCGTGATGCTGGTGCGGACTTCTTCTTAAAAGATGACCAGCATTCCGGTGGAATGAATCTTGATTTTGAAACCGTATATGCACAAGCAGACAAATGCGATTTCTGGCGTATCGTGAACAGTTACGAAGGCCAGTTCAGCTACGATGCCCTCAAAAAAACAGATCCGCGCTATGCCGATTTCAGAGCATTCAAAGAAAAAGGAGTTGTATATTGCAATATGAAACAACGCCCTTTCTATGAATCCATGCCAGTAGAACCAGACGTAGTATTGAAGGACTTTATAAAAGCTTTCCATCCCGAACTGTTGCCCAGCTACAAAGCAGTTTACTACGAACGATTGAAATAAGAAGAGTATAAGATGCGACGCCCCGTTTTACCACTAATGCTACTTATGGCATTACTCATCATCGTCTTCTTCATGCTCAATCTATTGTTAGGAACTGTTCATATACCTCTCAAATCGGTTGTTGCCATTCTATGTGGAAGCACCGACGAATCTGTTATCTGGCAAAATATTGTGCTTAAGTCTAGAGTGCCTCAAGCTTTGACAGCATTAGTGGCTGGTGCAGGACTATCTGTGAGCGGACTTCAGATGCAAACAGTATTTCACAACCCATTGGCTGGTCCTTCTGTATTAGGTATCAGTTCGGGAGCCAGTCTCGGGGTAGCTTTTATCATATTGCTATCCGGTTCACTTGGCGGAGTAGCATTGAGCAAAATGGGATACATGGGCGAAGCCGCACTATCTGTAGCCGCTATAATCGGTGCCTTATCTGTGATGCTACTTATCGTTTTCGTATCTCAGAAAGTAAAAGGTAACGTCACGTTGCTGATAATAGGTGTGATGATAGGATATGTAGCCAACGCAATTATCGGAGTATTAAAATACTTCAGTGTCGAAGAAGATATTAGAGCATACGTTGTGTGGGGGCTTGGCAGTTTCGCCAGAGTATCGGGAGATCAGATGATGCTATTTGTGTGTCTGATGGTATTCGTTACTCCCCTATCCTTTCTGCTCATCAAAACTATGAATTTATTATTACTCGGCGAAGGATATGCACGCAATCTAGGACTTAATATCAAAAGAGCACGTTTCTGGGTGATCTCCTCATCTAGTGTAATGATTGCAATTGTTACAGCCTATTGTGGACCGATTATGTTTATCGGATTAGCTGTACCCCATCTTTGCCGAGCTATCTTCCGCTCTTCGGACCATAGAGTATTGATGCCTGCTACCCTACTCACTGGCGCCGCACTTGCATTGGTATGCAATATCATAGCCCGACTACCTGGATTCGAAGGAGCATTACCTATCAACTCTGTCACTTCATTGGTTGGTGCTCCCATCGTAGCTTCTGTACTATTTAGAAAACGTAAAAATGAAATAGCAGAATGATGAGAACGAAGACCATCGAAATAAAAGACCTCTCTATAGGCTATTCTAGTAAGAGCCACAAGAAAGTAATCGCCTCGAATATCACAGCGGATATTTATAGCAGTGAACTTACCTGTCTGCTAGGTGTCAATGGAGTAGGCAAATCTACATTATTAAAGACGTTATCTGCTTTTCTACCTAAAATCGAGGGAACGATTAAAATACTCAAAAAGGATTTGGGCAACTATAACGACAAACAATTATCAACTGTTTTGAGCGTTGTATTGACTGATAAATGCAATATCCGCAACATGTCTGTCGAAGAGCTCGTAGGTTTGGGAAGAAGCCCTTACACTGATTTTTGGGGAACAATCAGACATGATGACAAAAAGATAGTGAAAAGAGCCATGCAAATGGTCAGAATAGATTCATTGGCCACGCGAATGGTGCAAACCCTTAGTGACGGCGAACGCCAAAAAGTTATGATTGCAAAAGCACTTGCCCAATCTACTCCAATCATCTATCTAGATGAACCAACAGCATTCCTCGACTATCCCAGCAAGGTAGAAATCATGCAATTACTGCACACGCTGAGCCGGCAAACAGGTAAAACAATCTTCATGTCGACCCATGATTTGGAACTTGCCCTCCAAATTGCTGACAAGATATGGCTCATGGATAAAACCAACGGCATTAATATTGGTGTACCCGAAGATCTCTCTGTGAATGGAAGTCTAAGCCATTTTTTTGCTCGTAAGGGAATATCTTTCGATAAAGAGACAGGGCTATTCCGAATCGAAAACGAATGCCGCAAGAAAGTAAAACTGACAGGGCATGGACAAAGATATGCAATGATACGTAAAGCACTATTTCGAAATGATATATTAGCAGGACGAGAAATAGAATCGGCCATCAATATAGAAACAGGCTGTTCGAAAGACGATTTAAGATTGATATTGCATATGCCAGAAAAAGATATTTCTCTATCGAACATTGAAGAACTTCTAGTTGCCATCAAATATGGAGATTTATTAGAAGACATTTAATATTATTTCGCTTACTTTTAATTCGTAACCAAGCGTACGAAACAATAGAATATATAAACCATAGAAGAATATTCGATAAATATAAGAAATTTGAGAAAAGTTTCTTACCTTTGCAATCGGTAAAGGTGATGTAACGGTATCTCTTATCGTTGCATAAAAGGGAATTCGGTTAGAATCCGAAACAGTGCCCGCTACTGTGATGCCCCCTAAAAGGATAGAGAAGAATCCACTAAAACAATACCACTGTTCGCGGCAATGCCGCAATGGGAAGGTGCTTTCTCTATCGGGGATAGTCAGGAAACCTGCCTCTGCCAGCATAGTTAACATTGTCTTTTCGGGGCCAAAAAGACTTATTATTAACATATAAATAACAAAACACATCTATGAACAAAAGATGGTTGGCAGTTATCCTCGTCGGAGGATGCTTCTGCATTAGTGTACATGCCCAACAACATGTTAAAGCCAAGAAAAACACGGAGATGAGTATTGAACTAAGTCCTGTTGTAGTTACCGGTACTGGTACACACCAACGACTAAAAGAAACTCCCGCTCCAGTTTCTGTTATTTCAGCTGCAGATATTAAAAAAGCTGGCATTGTCGATTTTCAACAAGCTATGACAATGTTTGTTCCTTCACTTTCTTTCTCTACCAACGCGATGGGTTCTTATCTAATGATGAACGGTCTGTCAAACAAGTATGTACTTATACTTGTTAATGGTAGAAAACTCATTGGTGATATCGTGAACAATGTAGACTTATCACGCATCGACATGAGCAGGGTAAAACGTATCGAAGTGCTCAATGGCGCAAGCTCTTCTCTTTACGGTTCTGACGCTATCGCCGGTGTAGTTAATATTATAACAGACGAGCCACGCAACATCATGCGTTTATCATCCAAATCCCGCTATGAAACTTATGGTCAGTTCACCGAAATGATTAATGCAGAAATTGCATCGAATAAAGTTGGTTCTTTTACCTCTTTCAAACATGATCAAAGTAACGGTTGGCAGAACAACGGCAATGGCTACAGTGCAGATAAAAAAGGAAACATCACAGAAGTGCCTACAGTACAACCTATGTCACTGGGATTCCATTCCAATCTAGTAAACCAGAAATTTACTTTCAATCCAACAGACAAACTCTATTTGTATGCCAACGGTGGATACTATTGGAAATTAACCGATCGTCCTGTTACTCCACTTGGTACTTATGGCAGTTCGGACTATGATCTGCATTATGAAGCCTACAATTTCGGCGTAGGTGGACGATATTTATTGTCTCATCGCAATTCTATCAGTCTTGACTTGACAGACGATAATTATATGCAGAACTACAAATATCTTCGAGACACAAAAAACGGAAATTATCATATAGGAGACTATCTGCGTGTCAAGACCCAACACTTCTACGATGGAGAATTAAAAGGAATATTTGGATTCACCACTAATAGTACTACTGTTTTAGGAGTAGATTATCGTAAAGAAACACTCGACAAATCTAATGCCGGTGTTAAAGATAAATCGGCATATACAGCTTCTGTATATGCTCAGCACGAAGCTAAGTTTTTGAACCATTTTAATGCTATTGTTGGAGCACGTTACGACTATCACGAAGCAGCGAAAGGCAGATTCAGTCCCAAAGTTGCACTGATGTATAGTATTGGTGACTTCAACTTTAGAGGCACCTATTCTGCAGGATTCCGAGCTCCAGGTTTGGAAGAGCTCTATTATTTCATGAATAAAGGAAAAACATTGAGTATTGGTAATGTCGACCTGAAGCCTGAACATAGCAATTACTATTCGTTCAATGTAGAATATACTTCGAAGTTCCTCTATTTATCGGTAACAGGTTATATGAACTATGTGACTAATATGATATCTAGCTATATCTCTACTTTCAAGAGTATGGCAACTGCAGAGGTTGATGCATTAAAACAACGTGCCAAAGCAGAGGGTATGTCAGATAGTGAAATTAAGATGCTGAGCCAGGCCAAATACTATACAAATGCCGACAAGGGCACTATCAAAGGTATCGAGATTAATGCCACAGCCAATCTCGGTTCAGGTTTCTCTCTTTCTGGCAACTACTCTTATGCCTATGCCCGCAACAAGATTAACGATGAATGGAGTAACGTGACGCGCTCAGTTCGCAATAGCGGAACCGTATCGGGCAATTATATCCACAATTGGAAAGAGTATATTCTCAATGTAAATTTGAACGGACGTTTCCAAAGCCGCCGTTATCATCCGGGTGATGAATATGGTGACGCTCCAGGTTATGGATTGTGGAATTTCAATGTAAACAACACATTCAACGGCATCAAACATTTAGGTTTGGAATTAGGTATGGGTATCGACAATTTGTTCAACAAATGCGATAATCGGCCAAACGGAGTCAACTATTCTACACTATCTCCAGGACGTACCGCCTATATCAGTTTGGCATTAAAATTCAATAAATAGAAATGATGAGAAAACTCCTTCTTCTCTTATTAATAATGTTTCCTTTCTTCTGCTATGCTCAGGAGAGAGGAAACTCTATAAAAAGTACTATGACAAGCAATCATCAGCCTGATAAGAAGGTAGCCATCTTAATGGTTCACTTTGGTACAACATACGATGATACTAGAGCTGTCACTATAGATGCAATCAATGCAAAAGTAAAACAATCTTTTCCTGAAATGGAGATTCGTGAAGCTTATACTTCGAGAATCATTATGAGAAGACTCAAGACAAGAGGAATCTTGAAACAGACTCCTTTCGAAGCACTACTAAAATTGCGTAGCGAAGGTTATACACACGTATTGGTGCAAAGTACTGATATTATCGACGGCAATGAAATGGAATCGTTAAGACGTGACGTAGCGTCGGTAGCTTCTTTCTTCAATGATATCAGAGTGGGCTGTCCACTACTCTATTCTGTTGAAGATGATGAAGCAGTAGTCAAAATAATGACAGACCATGCCAAAGATATAAAAGGCGATATCGTATGGATAGGTCATGGCACCCACGGTCCGGCAACTGCAATCTACACCTTACTTGACTATATGCTGAAAGCAAATAAAAAAGACCGTTTTCATGTAAGCACCATTGAAGGCTACCCTACTTTCGATACAATGCTGGCACAACTGAAAGCCAGAAAAGCAAAAGTGGTGACACTCGTTCCTTTCATGTTTGTTGCCGGCAATCATGCCAACAATGATATATCGGTAGACTGGAAGCAAGCGCTCGAAAAAGCAGGTTTCAAAGTCAACGTAATGATGGAAGGACTGGGACAGATACCCGAAATACAAGATATGTTTATCGGGCATCTGAAATATATTATGAACAACAAGCCTTTGGACATTATGGAGAAGAAGGCTCAATATGCTAACGAAACGGAATAAATAACAATATGAAAAACATTATATTAACTATATTATGCTGCATGCTGATCATTCCAGTACAAGCACAACAAACAAACACTAAGAGAAAGAGCCTTACCGACTCTATTTATACAATTGATGAAGTTGTAGTAACATCTAAAAGGAACACAAAAATTGATTTGTTGAAATTAGATGTTCCTTCCAAATACTTCCCTGTATCGACCAATGCCTTGACATTCGGCATGCTCGAGAAGCGTAATATCCGTGATATCCAAGAAGCATCTCGTTTCTTGCCAGGGGTACAGTTTCGCACTTCTTACGGTGGCTTTACCCAATTCTCTGTACGTGGTTTCGGCAACTCAGTCATTATGGTAGATGGAATACGTGATGAGCGCTCTTCTATAGATAATTCATATCCTTTCATGGATTTATCGAGTGTAGAGAGTATAGAATTGCTCAAAGGACCTGCATCAGTTCTCTACGGCCAGTCTGCAGTAGGCGGCATTCTAAACATTGTACGCAAAACACCAAGTACTAAACAGTCATTTTATGGACGTTTGGCCTTTGGTAGTTACTATAACAAACAAGCTACAATGGGATTCGGTGGCAAACTGATAGGTCCGTTCAATTACTATGTAAATCTAAATTGGCAAGACCAAGAAGGGTGGAGAAACAACGGAACAAAAAGACTATCGGGATACTTGGCTGTCAACGGCAAGTTGTCTGACAAAGACGAAATAGATTTCCGTTACGGTCTCTTCAGAGATTATTACCCTACAGAAATTGGTTTGCCCCCCACTATGTCTTATGATATCTACTCTGTAGTCGATAATACTAAATACCTTAATAAAGGAGAAATGCTGCCCAATCTCGATAAAACATGGAGATATAATAGTGAGTCGGACTTTTTCTACAACCGCAACTTCAACGTATCGGCCATGTACAAGCACACTTTCAATGAAAAAGTGATAGTGATGGACAAGATGTCTTACAGCCACGATGATATCGATTACTTCGGGACAGAAGAACTTGACTACTTGGAAAGTAGCAGCCCAATATACAAACATTATTATACAACTTCTTCTAATAAGAAAATGTATATCTGCCTAGACTCTCTATATTATGGCTACCCTTTACGATTTTCTCATATTGCCAACACACTCAACAACCAACTAGAAGTAAGTGGTAAATTCTATACCGGATCTATCAAACACAACTATTTGGGAGGATATTCTTTTATCTATCTACACAGAGATACTTATTCGGCATATGGTAAAGACGGCACGGGAGTGACAGGTCCAGGTTCTACAGGAGTAGGAACTACATACAATCCACATAGTATAGGCTGGATAGAAGCACCTTTCAGATTCGTCACTCCACAAAGAACATATATGCATGGTTTCTACCTACAAGATTTGATAGAACTCAAAGACAATTTAAAACTGCTTTTGGCAGGTCGTTACGATTTATATCGGTATAAAAGGACATCTAACGTATCAACTATCAACGGAAAACGCGATTATAACGAACCAGCTGACGAAGTTTTCAATAAGGTAACAACTCACGCTTTCACTTTTAAAGCAGGATTAGTATATATGCCTTTTTATAACTTATCAATCTTCGGTTCATACGGAACTTATTTCAAACCAATACGAACCTTTTATAACAACAATACCATCTATGTCGATAAAGACGGCAACGAATTTACGCCGAAAGATGGAAGCGAAGTTTTCAAACCGGAGAAGGGTGGACAAATCGAATTGGGATTCCGTTATGATATTACAAAAACGTTGCAAGCCAATGCTAGTGTGTTCTATATCAACAAGTATAACATCACACGTACTCTAGCTAACAAAGGCGATGTAGTGAATGGTACCAAAATGACGAAAAATGTAATAGGCCAAGTAGGCAAAATGGATTCGAAAGGCTTCGATATTGATATGACATGGACTCCTATTTACAATATGTCCCTGTCTGCCGGATACAGCTATACCGATGCCAAAGTAAGAGAAATTGCAAGTAATAACTATCTCGACAGCGATGCCTCGAAGGGCAAACAATTTTCATACATACCAAAGAATACTTTCTATACCTATGGAGCCTATACTGTTTCAAACGGAGTACTCAAAGGATTGGGATTGAATATGGATGTCACCTTCCAGGATAAACTATATCGTAATTCAAGTAACACTACATATTTTGACTCTTATTGGCTTGCTGACATGGGGTTATCTTATACGATGCCCAACAAAATACGTATTGGCCTCAATATCAATAATCTCTTCGACAAAGATTATACCAATCAGTCACTCGGCAATCAAATGGTGCCTAGCATGCCTAGAAATTATATGGTATCGATATCTTACACCCTATAGTCTATGATGACAAAATTAATGTATACACTTCACAGGATACTGGGCACCGTGCTCTGTATCCTGTTTCTTGCCTGGTTTCTTTCGGCTTTTGTGATGATGTATCATGGTTTCCCGAAAGTAACAGAGAAAGATAAAATTGCACATTTGGAGAATGTTACAGACAATCTACCACCAATGAGCGATATAGTCAGACGAATTCCTGACACAGATACAATCCAAACTGTGACGCTAAATAAATATCTGGGACAAACTATTTTTCATGTCGTTACAAACAATGATAACTACGATTTATCCGCCGATTCAACCCAAACCCAACCTTTAATAAATGGCGAACGAATAAAAAAGGTGGCAGCATTGTGGTGCAGTGCTCCTGTCAGCAAGATAGATACCCTCTACAAGCTCGACCAGTTCATTCCATTCGGCAAGTTGAAAAAAGAATTTCCTATCTATAAGTTCCACTTCGCCGACAACGAACGCCACATCATCTATATTGGTTCCAAATCGGGAGACGTATTGCAATCAACGGATAAGTCGACCAGATTCTGGGCTTGGATGGGACCAATACCCCATTGGGTATACTTCACCTGGCTCCGACAAAACGCTGAATTGTGGAGTTGGAGCATCATCATATTGGCTGCACTAGGCTGCGTAATGGTGATAGCAGGTATCTGGATAGCAATAGATGTGTGGAAACGAAGTCATCGCAATCGACAAGGTTTTTCACCATATAAGAAAAAATGGTATCATTGGCATTATGTCACAGGTATCATTTTCGGTCTATTTGTTCTGACTTTCTGTTTTAGCGGCATGATGTCGTTGGTTGACATGGATCATATCATTAAGCCCAATTTGAGGATAGACCCTATCGAGACCCTAACAGGTACAATCCGTATATCAGACTACACCGACTACAGAAAGATTTTGGCTCTTCATCACGACACCCGACAAATAGAATGGCGTAAGCTAGGGAACGTTCCTTATTATGTAGTAAAAATCGGTAAAAAGAGCATCTATCTTAATGCTGCAGATAGTACACTTCACCCATTGAATCTGACGGCAGACAACGTTACTGATGCTGTAGAACAAGTATATGGCAAACAAGCAAGAATAAAAGTCGAGTCTATCAACCATTTCGAACTTTTCTATCGTGATATGAAGAAAATGTATAAAGATATGCCTCAATTGCCAGTATGGAAAGTCATAGTAGACGACAGTGACAACAGCCTTTACTACATCCAGCCACAAACGGGCAATGTGAAATACATCAACACAGCAACACGTTGGCAATATTGGTGCTACACAGCACTACACAGACTGCGCATACCAGGTTTAAACGAATCTTCCATACTGAGAAAGAGCATCATGTGGATATTACTATTAGGAGGTTCTGTTGTATCTGTAAGTGGTGTAGTACTAGGTGTAAACTATGTGGGACGTCTATGTCGTAGGAAAAAGCATAAATAAACAAAGAACAGACACCATGAGTTCTTATTAAATTGATTACTTTTGTAAAGAATTAAAATACTAATTTTAAAAAGATGCCAAAAAACACTATATATATCGTAGGAATTGGCCCAGGAGACGAGCAATGCATCACTCCCGAGGTAGTTTCGGCACTTCGAAAAGCCGACGTTATAATAGGCTACAAATATTATTTCCAGTTTATCAAAGCCATTATATCAGATAAGACATTATGCGTTGATACCGGGATGAAACGAGAACAAGAAAGAGCATCCAAAGCATTCGAATATGCAGAGCTCGGTCATTCGGTATGCATCATCAGTTCGGGAGATGCAGGTATCTATGGTATGGCACCTTTAATATATGAAATGAAAAAAGAACGGCAAAGCGTTATAAAGATTGTCACACTGCCAGGTATCAGTGCTTTTCAAAAGGCCGCCGCACTACTGGGAGCACCAATGGGCCATGATTTTTGTGTCATATCCCTCTCGGACCTCATGACACCTTGGAACTTGATAGAAAAACGGATCTTTGCTGCTGCTGATGCCGACTTCGTGACTGCCGTATATAATCCAAAAAGCGAAAACAGATATTGGCAACTTGACCGTCTGAAAGAAATCTTCCTAAAAGAAGGACGCTCTCCTTTGACACCAGTCGGCTTTGTACATCAGGCAGGAAGAGATGATGAACAAGTGACATTGACTACGCTGCAAGAGTTCAACCCCGAAAAGGTCGATATGTTTACAGTAGTGATTATTGGCAATTCTCAATCATATAATTGGAACAATTATTTCATCACCCCAAGAGGATATTACCGGGATAAATCTTCGGAAGATGTAAGCGTTGGTCAGGAGATTATGATAGAAAGTTTCAGAACAATTGCCGGCGAATTGAAACATCCAGATATTCCATTAAGTCGTAAATGGCCACTGCTTCATGTCATTCATACTACGGCCGACTTCGATATGGAAAACCTGCTATATACCGACGACGAAGCCGTTGACATCTTATATAATAAAGTAAAAGATGGGATTTTGAAGACCATCATTACAGACGTGACAATGGCAGCTTCAGGTATTCGAAAAGCAGCACTCAAGCGTTTCGGCATAGAAGTAAAATGTTATTTAGCTGATGAACGCACATCCCTTCTAGCCGAAGAAAAAAAGATTACCCGCACTCAAGCTGGCATTCGTCTTGCAGTAGATGAACATCCTGATGCATTGTTTGTTTTCGGCAATGCACCTACAGCTCTAATGGAGCTATGCAGCCTCATCAGGAAAGGGAAAGCACATCCGATAGGCATTGTTGCCGCTCCGGTAGGATTTGTCCATGTTTGCGAATCTAAATATATGGTCAAAACATTCCATGATATCCCCAAATTGATTATTGAAGGAAGAAAAGGAGGCAGCAACATCGCTGCTACACTTGTCAACTCTATCTTAGCATATAGTGACGCCGAACAATTGAAACCGGGAAGAGATGTATAAGAAAGAAGAAATAACAGAATCAAATCAGCATTTCATTGTCATTGGTATGGATGACAACCAGTCACAATCTTTTGCTCCCGAAGTGATAGAAGTGATCAAAGATCATCAAATATTCTCAGGAGGTAGAAGACATTATGAAATAGTGAAAGACTTACTACCCAGAGAAAGCATCTGGATTGATATAACAGTACCTTTAGAGCATGTTTTCAATGAATATACTGCTCACCCTATTATTGTGGTCTTCGCTTCAGGTGATCCTTTATTCTTTGGGTTCGCCAACACTATTCAAAGAAAACTACCCAAAGCATCTATCAAACTATTTCCTTCATTCAATTCGCTCCAGACTTTGGCGCATAGATTGTTGATGCCTTATCACAACATGAAGATTGTGTCACTCACCGGACGCCCTTGGCATGAATTTGACAAAGCGCTGATAGAACATGTAGACGAAATAGGTGTTTTAACTGATGGAGAGCATACACCCTCTACCATTGCCCAAAGAATGGCTGACTACGGTTACTCCAATTATAATATCGCTATAGGAGAACATCTAGGTAATAAAGAAAAAGAAAGAATATATCGATTGAGTATTGAAGAAACGATGACTCGAGAATTCGATCGTCCCAACTGTATGATTCTGAAGAAAGTACAATATTCCGAAAAACAAGTGGCGGAAAGAGTTCGTTATTTCGGTATCCCAGACCAACTATTCGAACATCTTGACGGACGAGAGAAAATGATAACGAAATCATCTATCAGATTGCTCACACTATCGGCTCTTGACCTACCCAACAAAACATTTTTTTGGGATATTGGTTTTTGCACGGGTTCCATATCCATCGAAGCCAAACTGCTCTTTCCTCATCTGCACATCACGTCTTTCGAAATAAGACCGGAAGGCCAACATCTGATGGAAGAGAATTGTCACCGATTCGGAGCGCCTGGGATTACTTCGGTTATAGGTAATTTTCTGAATGTTTCGCTATCAGAATATCATTGTCCCGATGCTGTTTTCATTGGAGGACACGGAGGACAGTTGGGCGAAATAGTGAAACGTGTGGTTTCTATATTGCTACCTGGAGGTCTAATTGTTTTTAATTCTGTATCAGAAGGAAGTCGCCTACAATTTATCACAGCTATTCAGCAAGAAGGACTAAAACAGTTGCCACCCCTACACGTTGCAATCAATGATTATAATCCAATCGATATACTGATCGCCAAGAAATAAATAATTTTATCAAATTAATATAATATGAAAATAGCAATTCTAGTCATCTCTGAATGTAGTATCCAACATGCTCTTACTCTAAAGCAAGAGCTGCAAAACGCTGTCATCTTCAGTACACATAAACTTCAGAACTGTGAGCATATTAAATCTATCTCGGATTTTATAACCGAAAATGGAAATAGCTACGAGGCATACATCTTCTTCTCGGCAATGGGTATCTGTGTTCGCTCTATACAACCGATTATTAAAGACAAGCATACCGACCCAGCGGTGATATGCATAGATAGTACCGGATATTTCATCATTCCCGTATTATCGGGACATATAGGCAAAGCCAATGAACTGAGTAAATATGTGGCTGCTGTACTTGGAGGAGAAGCTATCATCACTACACAGAGCGATATAGCCGGATTGTGGGCACTAGATACATTGGCCGAAAAATATGATTGGGAGGCCATTACAACCGGAGATACTACCATGAACGATATTATAGCAACCTTTGTCAAAGGAGCACCGACCGGATTGATTCTCGACGTTCGGGATGCCGGTACGGAAGAGTTAGAACATACCCTACCTCCGCATGTAGATCTTCTCACCAGTTTTGGTGGTATAGACGATGAAGAGCATGAACTCTATATCATCGTTTCGCCATTTCTATATAAAACACCAGAAGATGCAAAGGTACTATATTTTGTACCCAAAGTATTGAATATGGGTATAGGATTAGCACACAATGCCGGACCTACCAAAATTGTCATGAGCGATATCATAAACATGTGGAGATGTAACGGTATCATACCAAAAGCTATCCGTCAAGTAGCTACTATCGATATAAAAAGCGAAGAGCCCGTTATCAAAGAACTAGAAAAGGCCTATCCTATAAAATACTTTACCGCCGAAGAACTCTCTAAAGTTGATGTTCCCACTCCCAGTGGAATTGTTAGAAAACATGTCAACACACCAAGCGTCTGCGAAGCTGCGGCATTGTTGGCTTCGGGAGAAGGAAGACTCTACATGAAGAAGCAGAAAGGAGATAACTTCACCATGGCGATAGCGATGGATCTAGAACATGTGAGGCTAGGGCATGTAGAGATTGTAGGTGCAGGCCCAGGCGACCCGGAACTCATCTCTGTGCGCGGACTCATGATGCTCCAAACGGCCGACCTTATTTTATATGCTGGCAGTCTGGTGCCAAAAGAATTCACAGCCTACAGTAAACCAGGAGCAACGGTTCGAAGTTCGGCATCAATGACCCTCGAAGAACAATGCAAAATGATGCACGACTTTTATCAACGCGGCAAATTTATTGTCAGGCTACATACTGGCGACCCCTGTATCTATGGTGCTATCGAAGAACAAATGAAATTCTTCGATGAGCATAATATGAGTTATCATATCACACCCGGCATTTCGTCTTTTCAAGCCGCAGCAGCTGAACTGAAATCTCAATTCACCATTCCAGAGAAAGTTCAAACCATTATTCTAACCCGTGGTGAAGGTCGTACCCCAATGCCTGATAAGGAAAAGCTCCACCTCCTGGCCCGTTCACAAAGCACGATGTGTATCTTTCTCAGTGCAAGCATTGCCAAAGAAGTTGAGCAAGAGCTACTTCAATGCTATCCACCGACAACACCAGTAGCTATATGTTATCATCTCACATGGAAAGACCAACATATCTATAGAGGCGAGTTGCAACATCTATCGGATATCATTAAAGAAAACAATTTGTCGCTCACAACAATGATTGTAGTGGGCGAAGCCATCGACAATCGACAAGGAAGATCAAAACTTTACGATAAAAATTTCAATCATCTATTCAGATTATGATATTAATATTTGGTGGCACAACCGAAGGAAGAAATGCCGTAGAAGTAGCTGATGAAGCTGGCACAACCTACTACTATTCTACTCGTGGCAACGAGCAGAAAATAGTTTGTGCCAATGGCTTCAGGCTCTGTGGTACGATGCAAAGGGAGGAGATAGGTTTATTTTGCAAAGAGCACGACATCCGTCTTCTTATAGATGCCGCTCACCCTTTTGCTGTAAACGTCCACCAAAATATAATACAAACGGCCCAATTTCTGAAGATTCCCGCTATAAGATATGAAAGACAATATCCACAAAGGGATAAGTCTATCATCTGGTGCAAAGACTATGAAACAGCTATCGGCAAACTGAAAGAGTATCATATTCAAAGATTACTTGCTCTTACTGGTGTCCAGACGATAGAACGACTCTTGCTCTATTGGAAAGATTACGACTGTTGGTTTCGTATTCTTCAACGGCAAGAATCTTTGAGAACAGCTATTGAACAAGGTTTTCCTAAAAATAAATTAGTTTATTATAGAGATGTTGACAATACAGAATCATTGATTCAACAGATTCGTCCAGAAGCAATTCTCACTAAAGAGAGCGGTGAGAGTGGAGGTTTCGAAGATAAAATTGCGGCCGCAAAGAAGGCTGGCATCCCTGTCTTTGCTATCGAACGTCCTCTCCTCCCCGATGGTTTTATTACTGTAGAAGGAAAACATGGACTACGAAAGAATATAGAACAGCTGTTACCTGAATTTTTCCCTCTCAAAACAGGATATACTACCGGTTCTTGTGCGACTGCAGCAGCAAAAGCTGCACTCTATACACTTATCAATAAAAAAACTATAGAGCTAATAGATTGGCAACTTCCCGATGGAGAGAAACTGACAATGCACATCTTCAACACAAGACAAACTGCCGACTCTGCAACTTGCTCAGTGCTCAAAGATGCTGGAGACGATCCTGATATCACCAATGGATTAGAAATACAAGCCACAGTGCGTTTACTTTATCGTCCGCAAAGCACAGAGAATGATATGCTCATCGAACCTCAATTTATCTTTAAAGGTGGCGAGGGTGTAGGTACAGTCACCCTACCTGGATTAGGGTTACCAGTAGACGGTCCTGCTATCAACGAAATGCCCCGACAGATGATTCAACAGAATTTATTGCAAGTACTAAATGAGTATCAAATAAACCCTTGTGATGTTGAAGTAACTATATCTGTACCCAAAGGTCTTGAAGTAGCCCAAAAGACATTCAATCCACGGCTTGGAGTAGTAGGTGGCATTTCGATTATCGGTACAAGCGGTATTGTAAAACCATTCTCCACCGAGGCGTTCATCAATTCGATACGAAAAGAAATGGAAGTGGGGATAGCTAGTGGAACAAGCCGTATTGTCATCAACTCTGGAGCGAAAAGCGAAAATTTCTTGCGAAATTATTTTTCCGAATTGCCACAGCAAGCATTTGTACACTACGGCAACTATATTGGCGAGACACTCAAAATAGCTGGCGAATTGAATGTTAAGTCGCTAACCATGGGGTTGATGATAGGTAAAGCTGTAAAATTGGCGGAGGGCAACTTAGATACACACAGTAAAAAAGTAATGATGAACAAATCATTCATTTCTTCTATCGCGAGTGAAGCAGGATGCCAATCATGTACATTGAAGAACATTGAAAATATGATATTGGCAAGAGATTTATGGAAATTACTCACTCCAAAGGAAATGGATAGTTTCTGTAAATTACTCATAGCTCATTGTCACAAATATTGTGATATACTACTGCCACATGGTGTTTTAGATATTAAACTAATCTCGGAAGAAGGCAAAATTCTGCCAGAATAGTCTGGAAATAACAATATATACTATTTTTCGATATGACAGCACAGTTATTAATAGGAGGTACCAATTCGGGATGTGGCAAGACTACTTTCAGCATTGGACTACTAAGGGTTCTCAAGAGAAAAGGATTGGTGGTACAACCTTTCAAATGCGGGCCCGATTATATCGATAAACATTATCACGCTTTAGCTTCAAAGCGTGAACCAATCAATCTCGATTCTTGGATGTCATCTCAATCTCATCTGAAAAATATCTACGAAAGGTACGGGAACTCGGCAGACGTCTGCCTCACCGAAGGCGTCATGGGAATCTTTGACGGTTATAACAAGTCAGAAGGCAGTAGTGCAGAAATTGCTATGTTACTCGACATCCCCGTCATATTATTGATTAATGCCCACAGCATGGCCTATTCAGCCGCACCAATTATCTATGGTTTCCGTCATTTCTGTTCACGACTCAAAATAGCTGGTGTCATCTTCAACCAAACTAGTTCGATGGGACATAATGAATATTTGCTCGAAGCTTGCCATGATGTGGGAGTCGAATGTTTTGGCTGTCTACCTCGAATCAAAGACATAGAGATTCCGTCACGCCATTTGGGACTAACACTCGAAAAGAATCTACAGATAGAACAACTCATTGACACGATTGCCGACCAAATAGAACATCATATCGATGTCGATCGATTATTGGCTTGTTGCACCATTAAAGAAAAAAGAGAAAAAGATATGATCTCCTCTACTTCTTCAATCAGTAAAACCATGAAAATTGCAATAGCAAAAGATGAAGCCTTCAACTTTACATACCAAGAAAATATCGACAGATTGAAGAAATTGGGAGTAATCACCTATTTTAGTCCTATGACCGACAAACAACTTCCTGCTGCGGATTTGGTATATCTTCCAGGAGGTTATCCCGAATTTTATCTGAAACAGCTAAGCCTCAACACCGAAATGCAAACATCTATACGTAGATATATAGAAATGAACGGCAAAGTACTGGCAGAATGCGGCGGTATGATGTATCTCTGTCACTCCATTATAGGATTAGATGGAAAAGAATATACCATGACAAACATCTTCCAACAAACAGCCACTATGCAACAGATGCGTCTTCATCTTGGATATCGAAGATTCAATTACCATCAGATGGAATGGAGAGGGCATGAATTTCATTATTCTTCTCTTATAAACAACGATACAAGCAAGGTAGAACAAGTGATGCAATACAATGCAAAAGGGCTTCCTACAAATACTGCCCTCTTTCGCTATAAGAATGCCATAGCAAGCTACACCCACCTATATTGGGGTGAAAACAATATTCTTCAATTATTCGAACATCCTTTTACTAGTCATATTTGCTAAGATTGCGATAATTTTCTGTAAATTTGTAACTTAATTCAGTATGTAAATCATGAATAGAAAAGAGAAACTTCATCCTATTATGTTTGCCGGTACAGGAAGTGACGTAGGGAAAAGCATCATTGCAACAGCTTTCTGCCGTATCTTTCTGCAAGATGGATACTCTCCAGCTCCTTTCAAAGCTCAAAATATGGCGCTCAACTCTTATGCTACTCCTGAAGGACTTGAGATTGGTCGTGCTCAGGCTGTTCAGGCAGAAGCGGCTCATGTGCCATGCCATACTGATATGAATCCACTATTGCTGAAACCCTCTTCTGATCATACTTCGCAAGTGGTGCTGAACGGCAAACCTATCGGCAATAGAAATGCTTGCGAATATTTCAAAACAGAAGGACGCGATGAATTGCGAAAAGAAGTGAACCATGCTTTCGACCAACTCTCTACCCGCTATAACCCTATCGTGATGGAAGGAGCCGGCAGTATAGCCGAAATCAATCTGAAAGAGGTGGACATTGTAAATCTGCCTATGGCTGTTCATGCAGGAGCAGATATCATATTGGTAGCCGATATCGATCGAGGAGGAGTATTTGCCAGCGTATATGGTACAGTGATGTTGCTACCACCCGAAGAGAGAAAATATATAAAAGGCATACTCATCAATAAATTCAGGGGCGACATGTCGCTCTTCGAACCGGGAGTAAAGATGATTGAAGACTTATGCCATATTCCAGTATTGGGCGTGGTACCTTACTTTAAAGATATTCATATCGAGGAAGAAGACTCTGTTATGCTCAACAATAAGAACACCGCAACAATGGCTGGAAAAATAAATATCGCAGTGATATTATTGCGCCACATGTCCAACTTCACTGATTTTGATGCACTAGAAAGAGACGAAAGAGTACATTTATTCTATACCAACAATACAGAAGAAATATCAAAAGCCAACATTATACTGATACCTGGTAGCAAAAGTACTTTATCCGACTTATACGAACTACGCCGCAACGGAGTAGTACAGGCCATCCTTCGTGCTAGCCATGACGGAGCTACTGTGATGGGAATTTGTGGCGGCTACCAGATGATGGGACTCGAGATAACAGACTCAGAACATGTAGAAGGGAATATTGAAAGAATGCCAGGATTAGGATTACTACCAGTTAGCACAGAGATTTGTGCCCATAAGGTGACACGTCAAGTTGATTTCCACTTCCAGGCTACCGACGTTGTGTGCAAAGGATACGATATACACATGGGCAAAACAGTTCCAACGGATGGGAATGCATCGCCACTCAATCATTTTATCGATGACGGCAAAGCAGACGGATATATAATAGACAATAAATGTATGGGAACCTACATTCATGGTATTCTCGATAATGCAACAGTAGTAGATTATCTGCTGAAGCCTTATTTGAATGTATCTGAAAAACGGACTCCGTTCGATTATGCTTCCTACAAAGAAGAGCAATACGACAAACTTGCCGAACATGTCAGAAAGTATGTCGACATACCTTATATATATAACATTCTAAAAGGAAAACATATAGATGAAACAAATCATATTGATAACAGGGGGAGCGCGATCGGGTAAAAGCAGCTATGCTGAACATTTGGCTCTATCGCTTTCCCCCCAACCTATTTATATGGCTACTGCCCGGATATGGGACGAGGAGTTCAGACAACGGGTATTACGTCATCAAGCCAATAGAGGCGATGAATGGACCAATATAGAAGAAGATAAGTCGCTAAGCCGCCATGATGTGAATGGCAGAATAGTGCTGATAGACTGTGTGACATTATGGTGCACCAACTTCTTCTTCGACCTCCATTCGGATATTGAAGCTGCACTCAAAGCTGCAAAAAAGGAATTCGAACTATTTACAGCACAAGATGCCACCTTTATCTTCGTGACCAACGAGATTGGTATGTGCGGCACTTCTGAAAACGAACTACAACGAAAATTTACAGATATGCAGGGATGGATGAACCAATATATCGCTTCCAAAGCCGATAAAGTAGTATTGATGGTATCGGGCATCCCTGTCACAATAAAACAATAATCAAACCATGAGAACATTCAGTATCAATCACCCCGACAATCAGATAGAAGCTTCACTGCAAGACAAAATCAACAATCTGACCAAACCCAAAGGTTCGCTAGGCACACTCGAAGAACTGGCACTACAAATTGGACTGGTGCAGCAAACGCTTTCGCCCGAATTAAGAAAGCCTCAGAATATTATCTTTGCCGCCGACCATGGGATAGTAGAAGAAGGAGTAAGTCTGTCGCCCAAAGAAATAACTTGGCAACAAATCAGCAACTTCCTTCATGGCGGTGCGGGTATCAACTTCTTATGCCGTCAGCATGGCTTCGAACTTAAAATAGTAGATGCCGGAGTAGATTACGACCTGCCTTACGATAAAGGCATCATCAACAAGAAGGTGCGCCGTGGCACCCGCAGCTATCTGCACGAAGCAGCAATGACTACCGAAGAAATGAACCAATGCATTAAGCATGGCTCCGAAATCGTAAAGAAGTGCTACCAGGAAGGGAGCAACATCTTAAGTTTTGGCGAGATGGGGATTGGCAATACTTCTTCATCTTCGCTATGGATGCACTACTTTACCGGCATATCGCTTGATAAGTGTGTTGGTGCCGGAAGCGGACTGGACAATAAAGGTATACAACACAAATATGAGATATTGCAACAATCGGTAGAAAATTATAAAGGAGATGGTTCTGACGAAGACATTATACGCTACTTCGGCGGACTGGAGATGGTAATGGCTGTGGGAGCAATGCTACAAGCTGCCGAACTGAAGATGCTGATATTGGTAGATGGTTTTATTATGACCAACTGTATACTAGCGGCTTCGAAACTCTATCCAGCTGTACTTGACTACGCTATCTTTGGACATTGCGGCGACGAGACAGGACATAAACTGGTGCTCGACTATCTCGGTGCACATCCGCTGCTCTATCTGGGCTTACGATTGGGCGAAGGAAGCGGTGCGGTATGCTCCTATCCTATCGTACAATCGGCTGTAAGAATGATTAACGAGATGGACAACTTTGCCCATGCTTCTATCACTAAATATTTTTGATGATGAAGGACTTCTATGCTGCACTGATTTTCTTTACACGACTTCCATTCTGGAAGTTTCTGAAAGTACCCGATGAGAGTTTCAAGCACGTTGTGCCCTATTGGCCGGTAGTGGGACTGCTCACCGGAGGCTGTATGGCAGGCGTACTATGGCTTGCCGCACAGGTCTTTCCTTATCCGATTGCTGTGATGATTGCCATATTGAGCAGACTGCTCATCACCGGTGCACTGCATGAAGACGGACTGGCCGACTTTTGCGACGGATTTGGTGGCGGCACCAGCAGAGAACGCATTCTAGCCATTATGAAAGATTCACATATCGGCACCTACGGCGTCATCGGACTGATATTCTACTTTCTGCTTTTCTGGTCGATGTTGAAATCTATCGATCTCAGTCTGGCATGCCCTACTATTATTGTAGCAGATGTATGGTCAAAATACAACTCTTCGCAAATCATCAACTTCCTACCCTACGCCCGCAAAGAAGAAGAGAGCAAGATAAAGACCATCTACAGCAAGATGAGTTTCAAAGAATGTATCATCGGTGCTGTTATCGCACTGCCTACCTTATTCTTACTGATGCCTGGCAAATATTGGCACATCATTGTCTATCCGTTAGTGATGTGTTTCTTCTTGATACGCCTGATGAAGAAAAGACTCGGAGGATATACTGGTGACTGTTGCGGAGCCCTGTTTTTGCTCAACGAACTGGCTTTCTATATCGGAATGATGATAGCAATCAACTTATATGTAGAGCCATGAGAATAACTCTCGTCAGACATACTTCGACCGATGTGCCCAAAGGCGTTTGCTACGGACAAACCGACGTGCCCCTTAGAAAGAGTTTTGAAGACGAAGCTGCAGAGAGCTATCTACATATCAAAGATATTGAATTCGACAAAGTATATACCAGTCCGCTATCCCGATGCACCAAGTTGGCCGACTATTGCGGCTACCCCGATGCCGAGAGAGACAGCCGACTGTTGGAAATGAATTTCGGCGAATGGGAGATGAAATGTTACGATGAGATCGACGATCCTAACTTGCAAACCTACTTTGACGACTATCTGCATACACCTGCCACTGGAGGTGAGTCTTTCGAAATGCAATATCGTCGGGTTTCTGAATTTCTGGATGAACTACAAAAGAAGAATGCCGAAAGAGTAGCCATTTTTACTCATGGCGGTGTTATTGCCTGTGCACTGCTCTATGCCAAAGTATATACTGTCGAAGAAGTATTCTACCATTCTGCCCAATATGGAGAATGTGTCGATATCAGGCTATGAGCCACCACACTCCGATAACGATAAGCAACATCACAATCTCTACCTTTTCGTTGACATTAACAGCCGTCTGCATGTCGGTCTTGTCTAGTGGGCGATCATTAGTGCCGATGAAGGGCTTCTCTATCCGCTCGCCAAAATAAATATGTGTGCCACCAAACTGACAATTGAGTATTCCTGCAAGTGCCGACTCGGGATAGCCCGAATTGGGACTGGCATGCTGGTGACCAAACTTTCTGACAAATGAAAGCAAGCCAGGTCTACCCACTACCAGCACCATCAAGAATGCAGTGAGACGAGCCGGGATATAATTGGCCACATCATCCATCCGTGCCGCTACTTTACCAAAATAAAGATAGCGCTGAGTGCGGTAACCTATCATCGAATCGAGTGTGTTGACCATCTTATAGGCTACCATTCCAGGTACGCCTAGCAACATCAGCCAGAAGAGAGGAGCCACTACCCCATCACTCAGATTTTCGGCCAATGTTTCAAGTGCGGCCTTACGTATTTCTTGATCGGAAAGTTGAGAAGTATCTCGTCCCACAATACGCGCCACTTGTTTGCGTCCCTCTTCGATCGAACGATCCAAGGCCTTGAATACCATTTCGACTTCGTTGATGAGAGTGGTCCCAGCCAAACAATAATAAATCAGTATTGCAGATAAAATCCAGCTTACCATTTGAAGAGAATGACCAAACAAATGCAGCAATACAAACGAAGTGAGGACATAAATGCCCACTACAAGAACAATGGACAAGAGTGCACCTTTCAACACCAGATGCGTGCCTCTGTTGTAGCGACGCTCACCCCAGGCAATCATCTTGCCGAAACCTACCACAGGATGCGGTAACCATGACGGATCACCAAATAGCTTGTCGGCTATCCAACCTATGATCAATGTGAAACTAAGTGCAACCATTCTTTTATAGCATTTACAAGTATAGTGTTTTCTTCTCTGGTTTGAGTGGCCAGTCTGAAATAATGTTCGTCCAGTCCGACAAAGTTAGAAGCATCGCGTATCAAGATGCCATGCTGCCTGGCAAGATCATCTTTCATCTTTTCCACCTTGCCATCAGCAAGTCGGCCAAGCATGAAGTGAGTACAAGTGGGAAGTATCTCTATCTGCGGGTACATCAGCATCAACTGCCCTCTTAGCCACTGACTTTCATTCAGATACCACTCTCTATCCAGATAAGCCTCATTGGGATGCTCTACAAAATACAATCCTGCCTCTATAGCTAGACTATTGACCGTCCATGGCATCTTATAGCGAATAATATTCTTAATGAGGTGAGGATAAGCAGTGATATAACCCAATCGGAGACCAGGAATGGCAAACTGCTTTGTCATAGAATGAAGCAATATGAGATGAGGGAAAGTAGCGGCTTGCTGCGCACTAAACAAAGTTTCGCGAGCAAACGACTCGTACGACTGATCGATAACAAAAAGCGTATGCGGATGAGATTGAAAAGCGTCGATCAAACACTCCACACTGATGATGCCGCCAGTAGGATTGTTGGGATTGCAAAGCCACACCAGCTGCATATCATCCTCTATCTCATCTAAAGAATGAATATAAGAGATGCGATGACCATTGATACGACAAGCATCCTCATATTCACTGAAAGTAGGTATCAGCACCGCCGAATGAGATTCGCGATAGGCTTGCGCAATCAGATAAATAGCCTCAGTAGCCCCACTTGTCACACATATAGAAGAAGTAGATATAGACAGTTTATCGGAAAGTTTTTTTTCGAGAGTATAAGGCTTGGGCTCGGGATAACTACCAATCGAGTCCAAACGAGTTTTGAGATGCAATTTCAATCTGGACAAATCAATCTTCCCGAAAACATTCGAACTGAAATTATATTTAATAGGCTCCGAATACTTGTACATATCATCGCCGTGACCTGTTATCATGCTTATTTTTTCATTTTACAGTTAACGAGTCACAAAGTTAATGTTTTTATGCGACTTAAACAATATCTACAGTGTAAGGTATTGGTCTAAGAAAGCTAATTTCTTCATCTTACATTTTTATTAATAATATCTGTCTTCACAAAAGAAGAATTGAGCTGAGGTTTCCATTCAAAATCAGTCATTTCTTTTACTGTGAAATTCAATTGCGGATCAGTCTTTTTCAGTTTATTGGAATACTCTTCCTCTAACTGTTTCAACTTCCTAAGTTGAGAATAAGACAATTTTCTAGCAATAGCTTGATTACCCATCTGATCTATAATTTCGGGTTTGACATTATCCTTTCTGCTTACAACGACAGTCTTACCATTATCCATACGTTGAATGATATACATACCAGAAATGTTGTTGTCCACATAGAAAGTATTGTACTGATATCGACCACCAGTCAGATAAATGGCAGCATCGGTCAAACATGGAGAAGATTTGCTTACTACCCTCGTATTAGTCCTATCTACAATATGATCAGGATATAGCACATTCAATCCTTGTTGGAGAGCCTGCATGCCTTCGAGTAGACCATCGCATGAATGTCCGTGAAACTTCACCAGATCTTTGTACTTAATGTTTTGAATATTGATAAGCTGACCTTTAGAGAAATCTGTATCGATGACTTTCTGAGACTGTGCGCTCAAGAAAGTTACACTACCAAACAGTAAAATAAACAGGCAGCACAATCGCCTTAAACTATAAAAATTAATCATCATGACATGAACATTTTATCATTCTTTTGAAATCACCAGAATAAACAATTGCCCCTTGTGGGCAAAGATTGCCACAACCATGACAACCTTCGACACAGCCTTCCCTGTAAATCACCTTAGGCTTATCGTTTTCTATTTCGAACACACCATGTTGACACTTATTATAACAAGCCATACAACCAATACATTTGCTTTGGTTGATCATCGGATACCATAATTTACTCATAATTGTATTGTTTTATTCGTTGTTGTCGGAAACATTTGTTAAGCCTCGTAAATTGATTTCTTTCAAATAAAAAGTATAGAACCTATCTTTTATCTCATCCCTGATGCGGCGAAATTCAGCTATCACATAATCTGTATCTCCCTTGACTGCCGCAGGATCATCAAAACCAAAATGCAATCGGTGGTTCACATTACCTGAGAATGTCGGGCAATTCTCGTTCGCACCTCCACAAACAGTTATTACATAATCCCATTCTTCGTCTAGATACTGATTTACGCTCTTAGGATAAGCTTTACTCATATCAATTCCCAGTTCGTTCATTACAATGACAGCATTAGGATTGACCTGCTCTGCAGGAGCTGTACCAGCCGAAAAGACTTCCAAAGAATGATGAAATGAAGATAGCAAAGCTTGAGCCATCTGACTACGACAACTATTTCCAGTACATAATATCAAAATCTTCATATACTATAATATGATGTTATATAGATACCCTAATAGTATGATGAACAGGGTAATCGTACCGAAAAAGATGCCTATCAGCTTCCATGTCATCACCTTCTTGAGCATCGTAGCCTCTGGTAACGAAAGCCCTACTACAGCCATCATAAAGGCTAAAGCAGTACCAATAGGAACACCTTTGGCAACGAACACTTCGATAACAGGTACGATGCCGGCTGCATTGGCATACATCGGAACACCCAATACAACAGATAGAGGTACGGCAAACCAACTACTCTTAGACATATACTCTTGGAAAAATCCTTCGGGCACATAGCCGTGAATCACTCCCCCGATTGCTATACCGATAATAACATATAGAAGCACACCCTTGATGATGCCCCACGAATCTTTAAGAATACCGGGCAGACGATTGAAGAATGATACTTTCTCGGCTTCCCATCTAGCAGTCTCGACAGCCGACGTCTTTTGAATATTCTTCACCCAGTCACTCAAATAATTCTCCAAATTCATTTTGCCAAGAATAAAACCACCAATCATACCCAACAGCATTCCACTAATCACGTAAATAATGGTAATCTTCACACCAAAAGTACCTAGAAACATCGCCACAGCCACTTCATTGACTAAAGGAGAAGTGATGAGGAAAGCAAACGTGACACCAAGCGGAATACCTCCTTTGACGAAGCCTATAAATAATGGTATAGAAGAGCAAGAACAGAATGGCGTGATAGCACCAAAGAGCGATGCAAAGAAATACTGAAGTCCATAGAGCTTATGTGTAGTGAGATAGGTACGCAGTCTATCAACAGGGAAATAAGCATTAATAATTCCCATTATCGAACTGATGATGAACAGAAGAATCAATATCTTCGTAGTATCGTAGAAGAAGAAATCTACAGCCGAACCGATACGAGAGTGCGCATCAAGTCCTAGCAGACTGTATGCCAGCCAGTCGGCAAATTGTTGTAACATAATATAATAATGTATTTAATAAACTATCGTTAATCTATATGAGCCTAAACTCTACATATAAAACATATAAGCATAATATAATCCGACAAGGATGAATAAAATAGCAACAATCAGATTGAACCATTTCTGAAACACCTTCATACGATTATAGAACTTCCCAACTCCTGCCACACTATAGGCAAGAAACCAGGCAACTAGTATCACAGGCAATCCTGTAGCGAAGGCAAACACAACGGGAAGAAGATATCCCGCAGTAGCCTGAGCAGACATAGGAATGAGCATACCGAAATAGAGCACCCCGCTTGTAGGACAGAAAGCCATGGCAAATAGTACACCAAGCAACAGGCTTCCCCACACACCTTTCATCTTATCGGATTCCATATTGCCAGAGAAACCGAACTTAGGCAGACGAAGGCGATCTGCAAATAGCATGAAGAGACCGATAAGAATCATTACCGGAGCTATGAGCATCTCTCCCCATTTGCTAACACCTTTCTGAATAAAGAACATATCTTCGCCTTTATGAAGAATATATATCAGGATAGCCCCCAATACAGAATAGGCAATGATACGCCCAAGGGTATAAAGAAGCCCATTTAAGAAGATGCGACGTTTGCTTTCGATATCTCTACCAATATAACCTATAGCAGTGATATTGGTGGCCAATGGGCACGGACTGATGGCTGTCAACAGTCCGAGTACAAAGGCAGTAACAATAGGAAGATTGCTATTATCAAGAATATTCTGCAAGAATCCCATAACAGACAGACTATTTCAGAAGTTGATTGATTTTGTTTTTCAAACCGCTACGGAATGCAGCAGTATTGCTACGAGCATTTTCGAAACCGAAACGAGTCATATCATTGCGTTTTTCTTTGCCGTTCTTCCACTGATTGACATAGAGTGAAGACCAAGTGACATGATAACGATCGGCAATCTTCTCACCCTCGGGTGTAGAGATGTCCACCTCTTTGAACTTCACCTGTCCCGACTTTTGTTGTTGTGCAAAATCCGTATTCACTACACTCTTAGAATTATCGCCAATAGCAATACAAGTAGGACAACGCTGTTTGCCATGAAAATACAACACTTCTACAGTAGTTTTAGCTTGAGCAGCTACTACTCTACCCTTCTGTGCAAATGCAGTTCCCGAAAAACAAACGAGAGCTATCAATGTAATTAATACTAACTTTTTCATCGTGCAATTATTTGTTTTCCGTTAATAACTTCTTGACATCACTCTCTGATATTTTACCTTTGGCTACCACCTTTTCGTTGATGACCAAGGCCGGAAGCGACATAACATTATAACTCAGTATCTTTTCCATATCTTCTTCTTTTACCAAAGAAGCATCGATACCGAGTTCTTTTACTACTTTTTCTACAATTGAATAAAGCGCTTTACATGTGCTGCAACCAGTTCCTAACACTTTAATTTCCATAATTAATTAATTTATAAGATTATTATTATTGTTATTTCGTAATTCGCAAAACAACGAACATTATATCCAAAAATAAATGCCGCATTCAGCAGCAAGAATCTTTTTTATTCATACAATCACAAAAGAACTTATTGAACAGTTGCCGAGCTACTGCCCAATTCTCTCTATTAATGCAATACTTCACCTTCGGAGTCTCTATCTCCCCCTGTATCAATCCGGCATCCTTGAGTTCTTTAAGGTGCTGAGACACGGTAGCCTTCGCTATCGGCAACTCCTCATGTATATCGCCAAAGTAGCACGTATCCCGTTTTGCCAAGAAGTCGAGTATCGCTATCCGAGCAGGATGTCCCAGAGCCTTTGCAAATCTTGCTATCTGCTCCTGACTGACTGTATAATCTTTCTTTTCTTCCATAAATCAGTATTATTGTTCGCAAAACTACGAACAATATTTTATTTGCGCAAGTAATTCTACTATTTTTTTTAAATCATACTCAGATAATAATACTGATTCCCAATCATATATCAGATATAATAATTTTTGAATTCATAATTTTTTTATCGTTATAATAAAATAAATCAATTTTTGCATAGGGTATCCACAATAGTTATACGTCAAGTTAATGAAAGATAAAATAAATAATATAAAATCAATCATTAACCATTAAATCGCAAAAGAATGAAACAAAAGACTAATTCCATGAGTTTCAAGTCACCTGAAGGACGATTTGGACAAAGAATACCTTTGTTTTCTAGGGTATTGTTCGTTGTGTTCTTAGCCGTTCTGTTCTGTTTCAAAGTAGAGATGGCCTATTCGCAAGATGCTACCATCACTCTGAACATGAAAAATGCTACAGTAGAGAAAGTGCTCAATGCTATCGAGAAGCAATCGGGCTATTCTTTTGTCTACAATAACAAAATTGTAAATGTAGACCGTCTAGTAAACATCAAAGCCAATAATAAATCTTTAAAATCTGTATTGGCTGAACTATTCAGAGGTACGAATATTAATTATTCTACCGAAGGCAAACACATTATCCTAAATTCTACTACCGTATCGAATGAGAAACAAACAGATACTAAAGTAAAAAGGATATTGGGAACGATATACGATGAGAAAGGTGAACCCATCGTAGGTGCTACCGTAAGAGAAAGTGGTAACAATGCTAATGGTACTATCACCAATACCGAAGGTAAATTTTCATTGAATGCTTCTTCCTCTTCTTCGCTCAATATATCTTATATAGGATATATTACTAAAGAAGTAAGAGTCGGCAATCAAAACAATATTCGTATTGTATTGAAAGAAGATACTAGAACTCTTGACGAGGTAGTTGTAGTAGGTTACGGTACACAGAAAAAAGCTAATCTTACAGGTGCTGTATCGCAAGTAAAAATGGACGACATTGCTAATAACCGTCCAATTATTAATGCTGCAGAAGCTCTTCAAGGAACAATACCAGGTTTATTCGTTGGCAATAATGGAAACTCTCCTGGTACAGGTAAATCTTTTCGTATCCGTGGCGCTTACTCTATCGGTAGTGGTTCTACTATCAGTCCTCTTGTCTTGATAGACAATGTTGAGGGTGACATAGATATGTTGAACCCTGAAGATATCGAAACCGTCACAGTACTAAAGGATGCTGCTTCTGCTGCAATTTACGGTGCTCGCGCTGCTGGTGGTGTAATTTTGATTACTACAAAACGCCCTCAAGGTAAAACGAACTTCACTTTGAATTACAACAACAATTTTGCCTTTGGTAGTGCTATTAACTTACCACAACAATCATCATTAGATGATTATCTTTCAGCATACAACGAATGCTATGGAGACCAATATTGGACAATGGGATCGCCAAGTGTAACTAAATGGAAAGAATATTTAGCTAAATACAAAAATAATCCGACTTCAATATCAACAGTTGGTGATGGAATCTTTAAGGATACAGATAATGCTATCTACTATCTCCATGAGAAAGACTTAGTAAAAGATATGCTTGAGAGCAGTTTCCAAATGACTCACAACGTTTCTGCAATCGGTGGTACAGATAAACTTCGCTATCGTTTGTCAGGAAGCGCTGTTTCTGATGATGGTGTTTTGATAACAAACAAAGATAAATTTAACCGATTGACCTTTAACGGTTTCATATCTGCAGATGTAACGCCATGGTTTACACAAGAAGCTACATTTTCCTATGCACATAGCAAAAAGACGATGCCTTCAGGTGGATTAGACATGTACACAACCCGTCTGATTTCGTATTACCCAGAAGGCTTGATTCCTGCATCAATAACAGGCATCACTAGAGATTTGCCAGGTCAAGCTCCCGTTGATGTTCTTAAAAATGATAATACATCTAAAACATTAGTAGACAAACCCCGTATATTCGTTAAATCAATACTAAAGCCTTTTAAGGGTTTCGAAGGAGTTTTTGAATATACATTTGACCGTGAAGATTACGATTTTCATTATTATTCCGGTATTTATGAGTATACTACAATACAAGGTGGTGACCAAAAAATACCGACATCAGATTATCTTACTAAGACTAAATCTTATACAAACAATAATACGTTCAATATCTATGGAACTTATACGTTTGATATAAATAAAGATCATCATTTCAAAGTAATGGCAGGTTTTAACCAAGAATCTCATTACACTGAAGATCTTGTTGCCTATTCTTATGGTCAAGCAGTGCCAGAAGTACCTGCAATGGCTTCTGGAACATCAACTATCAAAGTAAACGATAGTTATAATGAATACACTGTAAGAGGTGGCTTTTTCCGCTTCAACTATAACTTCATGGATAAATATTTATTGGAAGTTAATGGTCGTTACGATGGTTCATCTAAATTTCCAAAGAGCAATCGTTTCGGTTTCTTCCCTTCGGTATCTGTCGGATGGCAGATTGGAGAAGAAGGATTCATGAAATCTACTCGTTCTTGGCTGGATTTATTAAAAGTTAGAGCTTCTTGGGGTTCTATCGGCAATCAAAACATTGCTTCGTATTCCTACACACCAACGATGTCTATCAATAATAAATATAATGGATGGTTATCAAATAGTACTTATGTAACAGCAGTTACTTCTATACCAGCTTTGGTACGTAGCAATTTCACATGGGAAAAAGTATATACTCTGAATTTTGGATTAGACTTCGCATTTTTAAAGAATCGTTTGAATGGAACATTCGAATGGTACCAACGAGACACAAAAGGTATGCTTGCCCCTGGTGTTGAACTTCCTTCGGTTGTAGGTGCCAGTGCTCCTTACCAAAATACAGCAGATATGCGTACCAATGGTTGGGAACTTGCTGTCAATTGGCAAGACAAAATAGGGAAGGTAACCTATCGTGTTGGAGTCAACCTTACTGATTATAAATCAAAAATCACAAAATATGACTCAAATAACTCCAATCTTTTAAGTAATTATTATAAAGGACAAAAATTAGGAGAAATATGGGGATATATTTCTGATGGTTATTATTCTGTTGATGACTTTGAAAGTACTTCTACTTGGAAATTAAAAGACGGCATAACTTCAATTAATGGTATCAACCCTCGACCAGGTGATATAAAATTCAAGAATTTGATGGATGATACAAATACAACAAATGTAATCACAAGTGGTAACAATACTGCTGATAACCCAGGTGACCGTAAGATCATTGGTAACAGTCAACCACGTTGGTTATATGGTATCAATCTAGGAGTTAGCTATGCTGGTTTTGATTTAAATATATATATGCAAGGAGTTGGAAAACGTGATGCATGGATCGCAAACACAATCATGTTCCCACTTTATAACGACCCTAAGTTTATTGCTTTGTATAAAGGAACAGAAGATTATTGGAAACCAGTAGATGCTGCTAACGGAAACTATACTGCTCAAAATCCGAATGCAAAATATCCACGTATTTATGGTAGTTATGGTAATGCAAACTCCAACTATCGTACTTCAGACAAATACTTGTCTAATGCAGCTTATCTACGTATCAAGAATATTTCTTTATCGTATACTGTACCAAAAGCATGGCTTACTGGAATCTTTATTCATTCGGTTAAAGGTTATGTAAGTGTAGAAAACTTAGCTACATTTACCTCTCTGAGAAAAGGTATAGACCCAGAGACTTTGGGATGGAATTATCCTTCGTTTAGGACTATTTCTTTTGGATGTAATCTTTCTTTCTAACTCATCTTAATTAATAAAGCAATATGAAAAAGATATTTTCAATCATTATAGTTTCAGCAAGTTTATTTTTGACCAGCTGTAACGATAGCTTTCTGGACAAATACCCTGTTACGGATTTGACAGAAGAGAATGCTTTTACCAATTATAGTAATTTCTTGTCATTCATGTGGCCATGCTACGAAATGTTTACAAACACAACAATTGCTACATCTGTAAACTATTGTGGACAGAATTCTTGTTATAATGGAGATATGAATGCAGGATATTTAGAAAATAAGTATGCAAGTAGTGCCAATAGATTTGCATATCAAACAGTTACTGATGCTGCAACAGGAAATGGATGGAGTTTCTCCTATATTAGACGTATCAATCTAATGCTTTCTCATATCGGTAGTTCTAGTATGTCTGATGCTGAGAAAAATCATTGGAAAGCAGTAGGCTATTTCTTCCACGAATATTGGTATATGGAACTGATAAATCGCTTTGGTGATATACCATGGATAAATACTGTAATGTCTGAAAGTTCTCCTGAAGCATATGGAGCACGTATGGATAGAAAACAAGTTGCCGACAGTGTATTGACTCGTCTACAATGGGCAGAACAGAATATTGGAGAATTCACTTCTAAAGACGGTGCGAATACTATTAACCAAAATTGTGTCAGAGCAGCTTTATCACGCTTCTGCTTAAGAGAAGGAACATGGCGTAAATATCATGGAATTGCAGATTACGAAAAGTACTTAACAGAATGTACACGAGTATCTGAATTATTGATGGCTTCATATCCGACATTATATACTGGTACGGATGCATCACCTGCTTCAGGATATGGCGAAATGTGGACAACAGAAGACTTGAGTAAAGTTCCAGGCATTATTTTATACAAACAATATGTGAAGGATGTATCGACACAATATTTTAGTCACTGGGAACATACCTCTTCACAAAATGTAGAAATGAATAAGTCCACAGTAGATTTATATTTAATGAAAAATGGTAAACCAATTGGTAATGCTAATTCAGGTTATCATGGTGATAAGACAATGTATACAACATTCAGAGATAGAGACCCACGAATGTATCAAACGATCATGCCTCCTTATACTGTTAAAGCAGGTTCAGGTTCTGAAGGATATCGTACATGGACTTATACTACTAACCCTGCTGATAGAGAATTTATCGATATCATGGGCGCCAATACAACATGTAGCAATCCAGGTACAGGTATGAAACGTTTGCCCGCACAAAACTGGGGTGCCAATCTTGTACCAACTATTCCTCGTCTAGGTGTAGGCGCATTCGTAACATGCCGTTCAGGATACTATTGCTGGAAAAACTGGGATGCATGGGAATTGAACGGACAAGAAGTCTTAAATACAGCAGATAAACCTATTTTCAAAATCGAAGAGATACTGCTCAACGACGCTGAAGCTCGCTGTGAATTGAAATCTTTTGACCAAACAGCAGCTGATAACACTATAAATAAACTGCGTAAACGTGCCGGTGTTGATAAAATGACTGTCAGCGAGATAAACGAAAACTTTGATCCTAACCGCCCCTATTATTATCCGAAAGATAACACTAATGGCGTGAGATTGGATCCTCTACTTTGGGAAGTTCGTCGCGAACGTATTATCGAATTAATGGGTGAAGGCTTTGGCTTCGATGATATACGCCGTTGGCGTATGGCTCCTTGGTTCCTAAATCAAACGCCAAAGGGTATTTGGACAACTAAAGCATTTGCTAAAGCCGCAGGCTATTCATTATTAAACGAATCCACTGGCTATTCTGACGATGGTACTTTAACAGAAGGTTATGTATATCTATGGAATAATCCAATAGTAGAAGGTAAGGGATGGTTAGAGAAATATTATCTATACCAAGTGCCTACAACTGAAATTCTATTGAATCCTGCCTTAACGCAGAATCCAGGTTGGTAAAATTAGTTAATTCAAAGAGAGGAGCAATATAATAGCTTTAATATTTTATTATTTTTGGTTCATCCGACATTTCGAGTGATACGGCAATCATGTAGTGCATAT
>DAIUBN010000010.1:0-33390 GCA_036846645.1 Bacteroidaceae bacterium
GATATAATTGATTAACTTAAAACAACAACTTAAACCTTTAACTGAAAAACAATGAATAAGATTGTTTACAAGAGGCAGCTCTCCGAAAGGGTTTTCCTTTTCGATGTTGAGGCTCCCCTCATTGCCCGTTCCCGCAAAGCCGGTAACTTCGTTATTATCCGTGTTGGCGAGAAAGGCGAACGTGTCCCTTTGACTATCTCTATGGCAGATAAGGAAAAGGGAACTATTACTATTATCGCTCAAAAAGTGGGCGTATCTACCGAAAAGCTATGTAGCCTTGAGGTGGGCGATTATCTCACCGATGTTGTGGGTCCGCTAGGTCAGGCTACTCATATAGAAAACTTCGGAACTGTTGTTTGCGCCGGTGGTGGTGTGGGCAATGCTCCGATGCTGCCTATTGCTCAGGCATTGAAAGCAGCCGGCAACCGTGTGATATCTGTGCTCGCCGGCCGTACCAAAGATTTGATTATTCTCGAAGATGAGATTCGCAAATGCTCTGACGAGGTCATCATCATGACCGATGATGGTTCTTATGGTAAGAAAGGATTGGTCACTAATGGTATAGAAGAGGTTATTCAGCGTGAGAAAGTAGACAGATGCTTTGCTATCGGTCCGGCTATCATGATGAAGTTTGTCTGCTTGCTGACCAAGAAATATGAGATTCCAACTGATGTATCACTCAATACTATTATGGTAGATGGTACCGGAATGTGCGGTGCTTGCCCTATCACTGTCGGTGGCAAAACGAAGTTCGTTTGCGTCGATGGTCCAGAGTTCGATGGTCATCAGGTAGATTTCGACGAGATGATGAAACGTCTTTCGGCCTACAAACCAGAAGAACGTGCCGATATGGAACGCTTCGAGAAAGCTCTTGCCGAAGGAGAAGCTGCCGAGAATAGCCGTGATGCCGAATGGCGTGTGGCTCTTCGCAAATCAATGAAGCCAAAAGAACGTACCGAGATACCTCGTGCTGAGATGAATGAACTCGATCCTGAATATCGTTCTCATACTCGTTTGGAAGAGGTGAATCAGGGATTGACTAAGGAACAGGCGCTTACAGAGGCCAAACGTTGTCTCGATTGTGCCAACCCTGGTTGTATCACTGGTTGTCCGGTCAATATCGATATTCCTCGTTTCGTGAAGAACATTGAACGTGGTGAATTCCTCGAAGCTGCCAAAACACTGAAAGAAACAAGTGCTCTGCCTGCTGTTTGTGGCCGTGTTTGTCCACAAGAGAAACAGTGCGAGTCGAAGTGTATTCATCTTAAGATGAACAAACAAGCAGTTGCTATTGGTTATTTGGAACGCTTTGCTGCCGATTTCGAACGCGAGAGTGGCAATATTTCTTTGCCAAAAATTGCCGAGAAGAATAATATTAAGGTAGCTGTTGTCGGCTCAGGTCCTTCGGGCTTGTCGTTTGCCGGCGATATGATAAAGAAAGGTTATGATGTCACTGTCTTCGAAGCATTGCATGAGATAGGCGGTGTATTGAAATATGGTATTCCCGAGTTCCGTTTGCCCAATAAGATTGTTGATGTAGAAATAGAGAATCTTTCTAAAATGGGTGTCAACTTCGTGAAGGATTGCATCATTGGTAAGACGCTTAGCGTAGAACAACTCGAAGCCGAAGGTTTCAAGGGCATCTATGTGGCTTCTGGTGCCGGATTGCCTAACTTTATGAATATCCCTGGCGAGAACCTTATCAATGTATTATCTTCCAACGAATATCTCACTCGTGTCAATCTGATGGATGCAGCTAGTGAAGATAGCGATACTCCTGTTGTATTCGGTAAGCGGGTAGCAGTGATTGGTGGTGGCAACACGGCGATGGACTCAGTTCGTACTGCTCGTCGTCTGGGTGCCGAGAGAGCGATGATTATCTACCGTCGTTCCGAAGCCGAGATGCCTGCTCGTCTCGAAGAGGTGAAACATGCCAAAGAAGAGGGTGTAGAGTTTATGACATTGCACAATCCTATCGAATATATTGCCGACGAACAAGGTAAGGTCAAACAAGTGGTATTGCAGAAGATGCAGCTTGGTGAGCCCGATGCTTCAGGTCGTCGTAGTCCGGTGCCTATCGAAGGGGCTACCGAAACTATCGATATCGATTTGGCTATTGTCAGCGTTGGTGTATCTCCCAATCCTATCGTACCGAAGTCTATCAAAGGACTCGAACTGGGAAGAAAGAATACCATTGCTGTCAACGATGATATGCAGTCGTCTATCCCGACTATCTTTGCCGGTGGCGATATCGTTCGTGGTGGTGCTACTGTTATTCTTGCCATGGGCGACGGACGCCGTGCCGCTGCTGCGATGGACAAGAAGCTGAAGTAAGTCAAAGTAAAGTCCCGAAGGGGCTCTATATATAATAAGGTATAATGCGTACTGGTTTCGAAACTAGTGCGCATTATTCTTTTTTATAAGTCGCGTTTTTATCAAAATATTCTGTCCAATACTTGGACACCTGTTAGGTTATCAAAAATAAATCTGTTACTTTTGCTTCAATTCAGTTATTAGAATATGGCAAAGAAAGGTACACTTCTTATTGTTGATGACAACCGTAGTATTCTCACCGCAGTACAGATGCTGGTAGAGAATACATTCAAAAAGATTATCACATTGTCCAATCCCAATCAGATTCCGGCTATTTTCAGAGAGTATGCTCCCGAGGTGGTGTTGCTCGATATGAATTTCTCCAGCGGTATCAACAGTGGCAACGAAGGATTGTACTGGCTGCGCGAAATCAAGAAAATCAATTCGAAGACACAGGTTGTACTGTTCACTGCCTATGCCGACATCGAACTAGCGGTCAATGGTATTAAAGAAGGTGCATCCGATTTTATCGTGAAACCTTGGAATAATACCAAATTGATAGAAACACTGACTACTGCCTACAACAATCAGCAGCATCAAGATGCCCGCAACAGAACCGACAAGCAGCAAGACAATGTCACTTCAATGTACTGGGGCGAGTCGTCGGCCATGAAGCAGCTTCGCGAATTGATAGAAAAGGTGTCTTGTACCGATGCCAATATCTTGATAACCGGAGAAAATGGAACGGGCAAAGAGATGCTGGCCAAAGAGATTCATCGTTTGTCTTTGCGTCATGCCGGTCCGATGGTTCCTATCGATATGGGCGCCATCACCGAGTCGCTTTTCGAAAGCGAACTCTTCGGTCATGTCAAGGGCTCTTTCACCGATGCCCATAGTGATAGGGCTGGCAAGTTCGAAGTGGCAGAGAATGGCACCTTGTTTCTCGATGAGATAGGCAATCTGTCTTATCACCTTCAAGCCAAACTGCTCACTGCCCTCCAAAGTCGCACTATTGTCAGGGTAGGTAGCAATCAGCCTATTCCTATTAATGTAAGGCTCATCTGTGCCACCAACCGCAATCTTCGCGAGATGGTCGATAGGGGAGAGTTCCGAGAAGATTTACTCTATCGCATCAATACCATTCAGGTGCATCTGCCGGCTCTTAGGGAGAGAACCGAAGATATTGTTCCGTTGGCTCAGCTCTTTCTCGATAAATATGCCGATACTTACAACAAGCAGCCGTTCGAGTTGCTCCCCGATGCGAAACAAAAATTAGTTTCTTCGCCTTGGTATGGCAATATCCGAGAGTTGGAACATGCTGTCGAAAAAGCGGTCATCATTACAGAAGGTCGAAAGATTTCGGCGGCAGATATTGATAGTCCGCAAGTTCGACAAGAAAAACCTTTGAGCGATATCACTACTCTCGAAGAAATGGAATGTCAGCTCATTCGGAATACCATTGACAAATGCGAGGGCAATCTTTCTATGGTGGCTTCTCAACTGGGCATCTCACGTCAGACACTCTACAACAAAATTAAACGTTACGGATTATGAAAAGGCCTTTTTCTTCTGGTCGCACTCAGATTGTACTGTTTCTGTTGTTCGAGTGTATTCTTTCTGCAGCAATAACGTTCTTTGCCATCTATCAGCTTTGGACATTGCTGGTGTTGTCCTTCTTATTGTGGATTTATGTATTCCACCGTCTCTATCAGCTCTATCGCCGCAATGTGAAGAAAATAGCTTTTATGTTCGATGCCATCGACAATGCCGATTATGCTTTCAAATATGCCACCGAAAATCTTTCTGCCGACGATGTCTTGGTCAACAACTCCCTCAACCGTATCACTCAGATTCTGTTTCAAGCCCGAAAGGATACTCAGGAGAGGGAGAAATACTACGAACAGATTATCAATTCCATCAATACCGGAATTATAGTGCTCGACGAAAAAGGCAATATCTACCAATCCAATAAGGAAGCACTCAATCTTATCGGATTGTCGGTGCTCACTCATACTTCTCAGTTGTCAAGGGTGGACGAACAACTTCAGAAGTTAGTCCTGACCATTAAGCCGGGCGATAAGCAACAAATATCGTTCTCTACCGAGCGTGGCACCACTCATCTCTCTATCCGGGCGTCGGGCACCAAATTGCAAGATAAGATGGTGAAGATTCTTGGCATCAGTGATATCAATAGCGAGCTCGATGAGAATGAACTCGATTCGTGGATCAGGCTCACCCGAGTGTTGACTCACGAAATAATGAATTCCGTCACTCCGATAACTTCTCTGAGTGAAACGATGCTCACCAAGGTAGGTAAGGAAGATAAAGAAATACGCAGTGGACTGACCACAATTTATAAGACCGGCACCGGACTGATAGATTTCGTAGAAAACTATCGTAAGTTCACTCATCTGCCCACGCCTTCGCCTTCCTTGTTTTATGTCAAAGCCTTTGCCGGAAGAATGAAAGAACTGAGTCTGCATCAGCTTCCTGCTCCGAATATCACCATAGATATTGATGTTCAGCCAGCCGATCTTATCGTCTTTGCCGATGAGAATCTGATTTCGCAAGTCGTACTCAATCTGTTGAAGAACGCCGTCCAAGCTATCGGCACCGATCAACCTGATGGCCGAATCACTATCAAAGCCTATTGCAATAAAGCCGAAGCCGTATTTATTGAAGTCTCCAACAACGGTCCGCTCATACCTTCCGAGGAGATAGACCACATATTCGTTCCTTTCTTCACCACCAAAGAAGAAGGTAGTGGCATCGGCCTGTCTATCTCCAAGCAGATAATGCGCCTCAGTGGCGGAACTCTGACATTGAAGAGTGATACAGAAAACAAGCTCACGGTATTCACTTTGATGTTCCCCTAATGATTGGAAAGTCGTAGGAGTAAATACGCTTCTTCCCATGTTTGGAAAGCTCGAGAAACTCTATTTGAGACTAATGATAATCTTTCTTCTTCTGTTAGATTCATAGTTCAATCCCTTCTTTTTCAATGTTTTTAAAAAATGGAGAGGATTTTCTTTTCATCCATTCTGATACGGTATAAAGTTTCATGCTAAAATATTCTCCAAACTTCCATCCTAACTCGACAAATGGATAAGCATAGGTAGAAAAGTCGTCTTTTGAAATTTCATCTTTATCCAATAAAATAAGCATATCCCAATCTGAATCTACAGAGGCATCATGGCGAGCTTGAGATCCAAAGAGAATCAACTTATCATTGTGTAATATTTGCTTTTTTATCCTTTTTATATTACCGATAATCGTATCAAAAGAATTATTTTGCATATACAGAAAATTTAGATATTGTTATTCTACAACGCATCTCTATGCAAGGATATAATTCTTTTTTGAAATTATATCTTTATTCTCTCTTTTTATATCGATGAACTATTTTAAAAACAGTCGTAGGATATGCCTCGACATATCCTACGCTATTTGATTATTAACAATAATATCATACGAAGTCTTCTACAGAATCGACTATCTGGCCATCGAAGAGGTTGATGGTGCGATGGGCAAAGGTGGCATCGTGTTTATTGTGAGTCACCATAACGATGGTGGTGCCTTCTCTGTTTAGCTCGGTGAGCAGTTTCATGACTTCTGCACCGTTCTTAGAATCTAGATTACCTGTTGGCTCATCGGCTAGTATCATCTTCGGGTTGGAGATGACGGCACGGGCAATGGCTACACGTTGTTGCTGACCACCGCTGAGCTGCTGTGGAAAGTGATTGGCACGGTGACTGATGTTCATTCGCTTCAGTATCTCGCGGACTCTTTCTTTGCGTTCGCCGGCTTTTACATTGAGATAAGTAAGAGGCAATTCTACGTTTTCGGCTACGTTGAGTTCGTCTATCAAGTTGAAGCTTTGGAAGACGAAACCGATTTCTCCTTTGCGGACGTGTGTTCTTTCTTTCTCTTTGAGGCTGCCTACTTCTTTACCGTCGAGGAAGTACTTGCCGCTCGTCGGATTGTCGAGTAAGCCAAGTATGTTGAGCAATGTTGATTTTCCACAGCCCGAAGGACCCATGATGGCGAGAAACTCACCGTCTTCTACTTCGAGTGATACTTTGTTGAGTGCAATGGTTTCAATCTGTTCTGTTTTGAAACTCTTGCTTAAGTTTTCAAGTTTAATCATTATCTTAATTATTTAGTTTGTTTTTATTCTCCCTTAATAAATTCTACCGGATTGCTATTCGCAATCTTGCGGCAATTGAAATATACGGTGAGCAGTATGAAGAACAATACCACCAGTCCGCTACCTAGAAACAATATAAAGCTGAGTGATGCTTTCTCGCTGAACTGCTCCAGCCACTTTCGGGCAACGAGCAAGGCACCGATGCAACCGATGATAATTGAGGGAAGAGCGATGTAGAGCGTGTCGCGAACAAAGAGTCTCAGTATATCATTGATTTCTGCACCATTCACCTTGCGGATAGCAATTTCTTTTTGACGTCGCAACACTTCGTCGTTGGTATAACCCAACAGTCCTATCAAAGCAATGAAAAGTGTGACGATGCCGCCAATCAGTACGGCTTTGCGAAAGTCGGATTGAGCTTGATAGAGGTTGGTAATCTGCGAACTGTAGGTCACGAGTGGAATATCTGTATCGGGATACAACTCTTTCAATTTCTGCTGTACTTGTTGCATCCTTTCGGCAGTCAGCTCTTGAAACTTTATCAAAAGATTGGTTTGCACCTGTTTAGAATAGAACATCACACTTGGCCTTTCGTCGGGCGATGCCATACTGTTCAGCGTGACATCATTGTAGACTCCACAGATAGTGAAAGGATTGCCGTTATGACTATGCTCAGTGATAATGACCTTGCGGCCTACTGCATTATCATCCCAATGTGCCAGCACTTTCATCTTCTCTACGAAACTGTGGCTCACCATCACTTGGGGCAAACTATCTACCTGCTCGGTGAAATTGTTTCCTTGAAGTATCTTGATGTTCATGTCTTTCAAGAAACTGTCGCCTACATCATAGAAGTCGGCAATGTTCATATACTCTTTCTCGTCGCCAGGCAGAAAGACGTTGTTGCCAGACATACTACTGAAAGGAAGGACATAGGCAGAAGTCACATCTTCTACGCCTGCCAACTTCTTCAGTTCGGTTACGGCTTTTGGCTTCTCTTCTTTATTCAGACTCCTTAAATCGGCAATGGCAATGTTGCTATAAGAATATCCAAGGTCTTTGTTGACCATCAGACTGTATTGCTTATTAATAATGAATAGCAGGCAGAACAAGAATCCGGCTGCCGCTATCTGAAGTGCCAGCAATGCTTGTTTCCAGTGACGGCGCGACTCAATGTATCCCCTGAATGCTGTTGATACCGGGATAGAAGAATATAGCCAGCCAGGCACTATGCCGGCGAGAAAGAGTACCACGAGACAGATAACTAGTAGTATCCATGAGCCTTTGTTGAGCAATAATGCCTGGATGGGAGCGCCAACCAATTGCTCGATGGTGCCGCGGCAGACAATAATCAATAGAACAGACAGTGCGATAGAGAGTATCAGATGGACTAATGCTTCGCTGAAGATGATGCTATGAATATTTTTTCTCTCGCCACCGTAACATTTGCGAACTGCCATTTCTTTGGAACGTATCACCATGTTGCCGATAACGATGAGTAGATAGTTCATCACGGCAGAGAATATTAATATGGTGGCGAGCAGTGAAAGAATCCATGCCATCTTCTTCACCATCGGGTCGGATTGATGGAACGATGTGATAGGAGTGAAAGAATAACTCATTTCGACTCCCGCTTTTTTGAGTTCATCGAGTGGTAGGTTTTCTCTTATCATCTTCGCTACTTGCGGTTTGATATCATCGATACGACATCCTCTTGCCAAACGAATGAGAGAAACATAGCTATCGTTTCCTATCCAGTTGTTGGAACCGTCAAAAGCAGCCTTTTTTAAGGTCGATAGGGCGACAAGGATGTTAAGATCGCTCATCGATGAATTGAGAGGGATGTCTTTATATACTCCGCCAATAGTGACTTTGAAATTACCACAGTCCGACAGCAGCATTTGTTTGCCTATCACGTTGCCGCCGAGTTGCTCTGCCAGCTTTTTGCTGACCATACAATATAGCGGTCGCGACAGCACTTCTTTTGCATTGCCTTGAAGAACAGGAATCGTCACCACATCGAAGAAGTTGCTATCTGCCAAAGCAACATTGGCTTTGATTTTCACCTTATCGGTTGTTTCGCAACTACAATCTTCTGATATCCTATTGAAACGTGTAGCAGCTTCTACTTGTGGAGCATAGCGCTTGATGCCGGGAGCTATTGCTCCACTCGTCTGCGGATATTGAGCAAACTTACCATTTTGAATGACATTCTCATTGACTATATACGTTCTGTCCGAACCCGCAATGAACGTATCATAGCTCTGGTCAAAATAAACCTTGCTGATGAGCACGGCACCGACAGCTAGTCCGACTCCAAGACAAAGTATCTTGACCATATTGTGCTGCCCTTTTCTTCCTATGCCGAGGAATGCTCTTTTCAAATTAATGAAGAATTTCATATTTCTCTATATTTAGTTGTTGTTATTGTAATACCAATATTTCGTTGTCTTTATAGGCTTCATACCCGCTGACGATAACTCTTTCTCCGGGTTCCAGTCCTTCGAGCACTTCATAATAGTCGGGATTCTGCCGGCCGATACGTATTTTGCGACGATAGGCTTTCTTTCCATCTTTGTCGACAACAAATATCCAGTTGCCACCTGTTACAGAGAAGAATGTGCCTTTTGGAATGATAACGGCAGTTTGCGATTCTCCTAGTTGAAGGTCTATATAATAGGTCTGCCCGCTACGGATATTGCCGGGGCGTGTTCCGGTAAATACAAAGTCTATTTTGAACTTTCCGTCGCGTACTTCGGGGTAGACTTTTCTGACACGCAGACTGTAGGTCTTCCCTTCGCGTTCGAAAGTGGCGGTGAGACCTTGGCGCACTCTGTCGATATAGTGCTCGTCGATTGTGGCTTCTACTTTATAATCGCTCAGGTCGTTGATTTGACCAATCTTCTGTCCGGCAGTAATGTTTTGACCGAGCTCTACATCGAGTAGTCCCACTTCGCCATCTATAAGACTTCGTATATTGAGATTCTCTTTGCGTTTGCGCACCAGCAGAACATTCTTTCTCATGTTGTCGAGGTTCTCCGACATCTGACTCACTTGAGTGCGGCGGAACAGACTGTCTGTGTGAAGCCTTCTGTTGATGAGACTGTGTTTTCTTACCGCCAATTCGTAATCTTCTTTGGCTTGCAAGTATTCTTCTCTCGAATTGAGTTGCTCTTTATAGAGCTGGGCTTGATGCTGATAGATACGACGTTTGCGGGTGATATCCATATCGAGCTGCAACTTGTCATTCTTATTGGTGAGGCGGTCTTGCTCCATGCTCACCTGAGTGTTGCGCAGCAAGTTCTGCTTCTCTGCAAGTTCCGATTCGGCATTGAGTATCTGCAAGTCGAGATTGGAATTGCTCAGACGAATGATGACGTCGCCCTTATTGACGTGGGCACCTTCTTCGACCACCTTTTGCAGAACGATACCACCTTCTTCGGGGCTGATCTGAACGACACTGATAGGTGCCACTTGTCCGTCGAGTCTTACATCGTCGTTGAATTGTTCGCGCTTCACGTCGCCGATGCTAAGTCCACGCTTCTCTACTTTCAGCGTGCTCGAGAAATTACTCAGTCCCAGCCAAAGCAGAATGGCTATCAATGCCACGCCACCTATTATATAAGGTATATACTTGCGGGGTATTCTTCCTTTTTTCTTTTCGATGATAATATCCATAGTCTTTGTTTTATTGGACTTATCAGTCCTATAGACCATACAAGGCCTATAGGACTAATAAAGCTCCTGTCCTTTATAATAATCAATCAATTTATCTTTCAATACAAATAACATTCGTTTTTGAAGCAGCGTTATTTTGGATTGCAGCAAGGTGCTCGAAGTAGTGTGCAGGTCGAGAGCACTTACCATTCCTTCTCCGTATTTACGGTGAGCCACATAATAGGCCAGCGAGTCGGCGCCGACTTTGTTTTCCATCTGCACAATTTCTTTGACGTAACCATTGCGGTCCATCATAGCCTGTTCGATATCAGAATGAAGCTTGCGCATCGTTTCGTCTTTGTCGAGCTGAGCAATGAGTATATTGTTCTTCGACTTTCTGATATTGCCGTACGAACTACCATTGAATAGAGGAATAGAAAGTACCAGACCGATATATTCGCCTCTATTGTTTTCGAATTGAGTAGAAAAAGGAATGTTGGTGCCGCCGTCCGACAAATTTTTGTAGTAGCTAGTGGCGACACCGGCCTGAAGAGAGAGAGAAGGCATAAGCATTCCTTTATTAATATTATGTTGATATCTAGCTTTCTGAATATTGTATTGGGCAGATAGTGCCATAGGATTGTTGGTAGAGGCGAATTGATAAATATCGTCGATATTCTCTATCCTGAACTGAGGAGCTAGTCGCTCTATCTGTATTTCAATGTCAAGCGAATCTTTTGTAGGGTAGTTCATGCAATCTTTCAGCTTGAGTATCGACGAATTGAAAAGATTCTGCTGATGAGTCAGATTATAGTCGTCTTCGGCCACTTGTGCTTTTATCTGTGCCACGTCGGGGCGTCCTTTCATACCGAGTTCTTCTTGACGGCCGGTCTTGAGTAGAAGTTGGCGACTATCGGATAATTTCTCCTCGGCAAGCTTGATACATTCTTTATAGTAGGCGGCATCAACGAAGGCCTGCATCACTTCGATGGCTTTATCGTCTTTGCTTTTCTGAATTTCGTTCAGTCCGAAACTGCGGTTTATCTTGGTTTGTCTGAACTGATTGATGATCTGTCCGCCTTCGAAGAGGTAGACCGATGAATAGAGGTTATAAAAATTATTGAAGGTGGTTACCGTATTATAGGTATTGGTCGAGGGGTCGATGCTACGTCCCCAATTGTATTGTCCGCTGATTTCGGCATTGATTTTGGGAAAGAAAGATCTTACTGCATTCTGATAGTCTGCTTTGTAGTTGGCGGCTTCGTAAGATTTCTTTTGAACGGCGATGCTATGTTCTACGGCGTATTTCATGCAGCGGCTCATGGTCCAAAGTTCGCTATTTTGAGCAGAACTCTTAGAAAAGCCGAAGAGCAACAGACACGCTATATAAAATGATTTTCTTGTCATACAATCTACTATTTGTTCGATAGATAGTATGCAATTGGCGTGCCATACTAATTAATCAATTGATGTGCAGTATATTATGTAAAACACCCTATTATAAGAAATGTCCAATAATTGGACGATACCGTCTAATTATTGGACATTTTATTTGGTTCCTCTTAAAGAGTTTATTTCACAATCTTATTGGTGCGCTGTTCGGGAAATACGATACAGGGTTTGAATGTCTTGGCTTCTTCGAAATCCATCAAAGCGTAAGACATGATAATGACGATATCGTCTACCTGAACTTTGCGGGCTGCGGCACCGTTGAGGCAGATGCAACCTGAGCCTCGTTCGCCTTTAATAATGTAGGTCTCGAAGCGTTCGCCGTTGTTATTGTTGGTGATGGCAACTTTTTCGCCGGCAATCATGTTGGCGGCATCCATCAGATCTTCGTCGATTGTTATGCTACCCATATAGTTGAGGTTGGCCTCAGTAACTCGGGCGCAATGAATTTTTGATTTTAAAACTTGAATCATCATAGTGATGTTGATTGTTATATTAAGGTTACTATTTAATTACTCTTTATATTTGATATTATCTATCAGTCTGATTTTTCCACTGAATACGGTGATACAGCCTACAGCATAAGAAGTATCGTTCCAGCTAGATATTTTCTGAAGTGAATCGCCATCTACGATTTCGAAATACTCCAGTCTCAATCCACCTGCTTCAGCAATATGATCTTCTACATATTTCTGAGTTTCGGCAACGGTATGCGATTTAGAAAATTCTTTGCTGGCAAACAATGTCTTCGATATGCCAAGTGCATTCTTACGCTCTTCGGCCGACAGCAATTGGTTGCGGCTGCTCAGCGCCAGTCCGTCTTCTTCGCGAATGATAGGGCAGGGGCGAATCTCCAAATTGAAATGGAGCGCTTTGACCATCGCTTTGATGACAGCTACCTGCTGGAAGTCTTTCTCTCCGAAATAAGCTCTATCGGGCTCGACTGCCATAAATAGTTTGCTCACAATTTGGCAAACACCATTGAAATGTCCGGGGCGGCGTGCTCCTTCCATAACAGTATCTACCGGTGGAAAACTGAAATGACGGGTATCGGGTTCGGGATACATCTCTTCTACCGAGGGGGCAAAAAGAAAAGTAGCTCCACAAGCTTCGAGAAGCTCCATATCTTTATCCAATTGATGAGGATAGTTGGCTAAGTCGTTCTTATCGTTGAACTGGGTAGGATTGACAAAATCGCTGACTACGGTGACATCGTTCTCTTTCACACTGCGTTTTACCAATGAAGCATGTCCATTATGTAATGCACCCATTGTGGGTACTAAACCAACTTTTTTGCCTGCAGATTTATAAACTGAAAGCTCAGCTTTCAAATCTTTAATTGTATTGATTACTTTCATTTTCTATAATGCTTTTTTCGCTCGTTTCGAAAAACAGTGCAAAATAAACCATTATTTACCACATAACGAAAAAATATCGTATTATTTTCAACTAATTGTTTGTATTTTAATCTTATTCGAGTCTCTTCGTTACTCTAACTGTTGGGCTATTAAAGAATTATCCGCCCGAAAAGTTGCAAATATCTGATTTTTTTTTTATATCTTTGCAAAAGAATTCATTAGACTGCGTAAAATGACAAATGGTAACAAGGTATTATTCATTACCCAGGAGATTGTTCCGTATGTAGCTACATCGGAAATGGCTGAGCTTGGGCGAAATCTAGCTCAATCAATCCAAGAGAAAGGGTACGAAATTCGAACTTTTATGCCAAAATGGGGGACCGTTAATGAAAGAAGAAATCAACTTCATGAAGTGATTCGACTTTCAGGCATTAATATTATTATTGATGATACAGACCATCCGCTCATCATTAAAGTAGCTTCTATACCGTCTGCCCGGATGCAGATTTATTTTATTGACAACGATGACTATTTCCAAAACAAATTGCAGACTGTCGACGAAAATGGTGTGGAATATGAGGACAATGATTGTAGAACTATCTTTTATGCCCGTGGCGTACTCGAAACAGTGAAAAAACTGCATTGGGTGCCCGATATCGTGCATTGTCAAGGTTGGGTCTCTGCTTTGACTCCTCTTTATATTAAAAAGGCTTTCAAAGACGAACCTTCTTTCAGAGATACTAAAGTGGTTTACTCCTTATTTGGAGACGAACTGAAAGCCGGCTTCCCTGAAGATTATCTTACTAAACTTCAGATTAAGGGTGTGACGAAGAAGTCTTTGGCTCCTTTTGCTAAAAATTTCAATTATACTTCGCTTTGTAAAATGGCTGTAGAGTATTCTGATGGTTTGATGATTTGCAGCGAACACGTCAACGAAGAAGTTTTGGCATACGCCAAAGAGCATAATAAACCTATTCTTGAGTATCAGACTCCAGAAAATAGAGCTGAGGCTACAGATGCTTTCTACAAAGAATTGCTAGAAACAGAAGCAACTGCAGTAGAAGATTAAGTTATTCTGCGAAATAATTAAATGAGCGGGGCGAACTGATTATCAGTTCGCCCCGCTTGTATCTTATAGAAGTCGCTTAAGCTAATTACTTCTTTTCTGTCTTAGCTTTGGCTTTAGGGGCAGATTTAGGAGCAGATTTGCTTGTTTTCGTATCGGCTTTTGCTTTTGCTACTTTCTTCTCGAGCTTTTCATTCTCTTCGTGCAGTTCGGCAATCTCTTCTTCTTGATTGCGAATCGTGATGAGGAGTGAGTTGAGCTCTTCATTGTCGATATCTACTGGATAGAGGGCGTTGACACGTTTGATAAAGTCGCCCAAGATGTTCATGTAGTTGGTGAAAGCATCAAATGCTGAGTCGTAAATGCCTCTATTAATCTGAATACCGGTGTTTTTGGTTGTCATGAAACGGAAGTTATTGCTGGCTTGCAGATAATCCCAATCTTGCTTGATTCGACGGTCTTGACAAAGATGAACACGCTCTGCAACGCTGTAGAGTTTGTTGAATGCTTCACGTTGCATCGTGTTGCCCAACCAGCAACTTGTGTCACGCTCTTCGTCGGTCCATGACAATGGATAGGCTACGTTGAGAGGTGATATCGCTTTCAGTTTACTGATAATCTCGGTAGGTGTAGAGAAGGTTATTCCTCTTTCTGCAGCACATGCCGGCAATGCTTTCAAAAATTCGAGAATGTTGGACGACAACGGTTGCATCATACCAATAGAGCTCATCTCCATAAAGATATTGATGACCTGCTCTTCGGGTGGAAATGCATCAATCCAATTTAAATACTTGTCGGCAAACAATGGATATTCGTTCCACTCTGAGTTGGAGAAACGAAGGCTGATATCATCGGAGAGTTTAAAGTCACGGAGCAATAATTTCAGATTTGGATTGGTTGCCGATTGATAAACATAGTGCGGACTCTTCCAACCTAAAATATGACGGGCACCTTCGGTGAGCACACCTTTAAATCCCATTTCTGCAATCAATGCTCCAATCTCGTCAGAGTAAATCAAGCTTGAATTGCGGAATACTTTGGGCGTTTTGCCAAACAGTTGGTGTATCTTCTCGCGCTGTCTCTGTACTTCTTCTTTAAAGCAAGCTTCGTTGACCAAAGAAGAAAGACCGTGAGAGTAGGGCTCTGCCAGAAATTCGCAGCAGCCGGTATCGTTCAATGCATGAAGTAGGTCGATGACAGCAGGAGCATGAATCTCCAACTGTTCGAGAGCAACACCCGAGACAGATAAAGCCACTTTGAATGCTCCGTTCGTATTCTTTGCCATCTCTATTAAGGTAGATAGCGTTGGAATATAAGACCGTTCGGCTACTTCGTTGATACCTGCTTCATTAGCATAGTCGTCATAATAATAATGATCGTTGCCTATGTCGAAGAAGCGGTAACGTTTCAGATGTATAATCTGATGGATTTCAAAATATAGACAGATAGTACGCATATTTTAATTCTTTTTTGATTCAATGATTAATGATAATTGCTGATAATTCGTTCGTAGGATTTCTTTATCTTGACTCCTACATTTTCCCAAGTGATGCCGTCTACTTCTTTCTTGCCTTCGGCTTGAAGATATTCGTAAAGAGCAGGATAAGTACATATCCCGTAAATAGCGTCGGCCATAGCATGAATATCCCAATAATCAGTCTTTATACATTTGTCGAGAATCTCGGCGCAGCCCGACTGTTTTGAAATAATAGAAGGAACGCCACATTGCATGGCTTCGAGCGGAGAGATACCAAAGGGTTCTGATACAGATGGCATGATATATACATCGCTCATCTTCAACATTTCATAAACTTGTTTGCCACGCATGAAACCCGGGAAGTGAAAACGGTCTCCAATTCCCCTTTCGGCTACCAGACGTATCATTTTGTCCATCATATCACCGTTGCCTGCCATAACGAAACGAACGTTGCGGGTATGGCGTAACACCAAAGCTGCGGCTTCGACAAAATACTCAGGACCCTTCTGCATGGTGATTCTTCCTAAGAATGTGACAACCTTTTCGCCTTCTATCTTTCTCGGCACAATCTGTTCTATCTCTGGTGCAAGAGGCGATACGGCATTGTGCATGGTCGATACTTTTCGAGGATCTTGGAAATATTTGTTAATCACAGTCTGTCTCGTCAGTTCGCTGACACACATGATGTGGTCGGCATGATCCATTCCATTCTTTTCGATGGCATAAACGGTAGGGTTGACATTGCCACGGCTACGGTCGAAATCGGTAGCATGAACATGGATGACCAATGGTTTACCCGAAACCTGTTTGGCATGAATACCAGCAGGATAGGTGAGCCAATCGTGAGAATGGATAATATCGAACTGTTGCTGACGGGCAACAACTCCGGCAACTATAGAGTAATTGTTGATTTCTTCGTACAGATTGTCAGGGTAGCGGCCCGAAAATTCGATGCATCCCAAATCGTTGGTGTGCATATAGTTAAAGTCGGCATAGATATGGTCTCTCAGATTATAGTATAACTGAGGATCCATATATCCACCTACTCTGCTGTTGACAAAATCCCAATTGACATCACGGTAAACGATAGGCACACTGTTCATTCCGATAATCTTCATGAAACTTTGGTCTTCGTCGCCCCAAGGCTTCGGTATGCAGAAAGTAATTTCCATACCATCTTGCTTAGCCAAACCTTTTGTCAAACCATAACTTGCTGTTCCCAGTCCACCTAATATATGAGGGGGAAATTCCCAACCGAACATTAATACTTTCATCTCTTTTCCTCCTATATATTAAACTTAGACAACATTTTCAGTATGCGAAGTATCTCGGCTACATTCATAGCGAATGATACTGCTCCACGTCCTTTGAATGGAGGATCTCCGTCGAATAGTTCGGGCAACGAACCAACACAGTGGCTGGTCATTTCTTCTTCGTATCCAATGAGCTGGCGTTCGATGAAAGAGAGTCCGCTCATCTTATATACTTTGAGATAAGCTTCTACATAAAATCCCATCAGCCACGGCCATGCCGTACCTTGGTGATAAGCCAAGTCGCGTTGTCGTTGCGGACCAACATAGTTTGGATTGTATCCGCCGCTCTTAGGACTTAAAGAACGAAGTCCTTTCGGGGTGAGCAGCTCTTTTGTAACAATATCGAGTATTTGTTTCTTCTGAGCTCTATCGAGAGGTGAGTAATCCAAAGCAACAGTGAATAGCATGTTGGGGCGTACACTCCAGTCCATCAGGTTGCCATTGACATAGTCGAACAGATAGCCATAATCATTGCGGAATACGTCAATAAATGATTTTGCTGTCAATTCGGCTTGACTTTCTAGCTTGTCGGCATAAGCCTCGTTGCCGTCTTCGTGAGTCATCTGGGCAACAAAACGAAGCGCATTGTACCACAATGCATTGATTTCTACAACATATCCAGTACGCGGAACGACGGGATGACCATCTGTTGTAGAATTCATCCATGTTACAGCTTTATTCTCACCGTTAGTGAACAACAACCCATTGTCGTGCAGAAACAAGTTAGGATGTTTGCTTCCGATGATATAATTCATGATATCAACCATCAATTTACCATATCTCTTACGGCATGTTTCGGCTGATACTTCCTTGGCATATTGATTAAGAGACCATATAGCCCACAACAATACGTCGGGATGCTCCATCTCGTAGATCTTGTATTTCGATTCTACACCGTTGATGAAGTCGTAAATGGCTTTTTGGGCGGTATCGAAAGTACTCTCAAATTCATCAGCTTCGTTTATTCCAAGCGTAAGTCCGGGAAGAGAGATGAACAAGTCGCGTGCTCTGCATTTAAACCAAGGGTAGCCCGCCAAAATATAATGCTCACCATCTTGGAGATTATAAAATTGGTGTGCTGAATTCTTTAAACAGTGGAAGAAACTGTCGCGAGGAGTACGGTCTTGTACTTCGGCTTCGAAAATCTGTTTCAGACTGCGTGTTTTGATTTCAGATGTTCCAGCTGAGAATACAATACTTTCTCCTTTTTTAATATCAACTTCCAAATATCCCGGAACGTAGAGATCTTCGTTGAAATCATATCCTCTTTCTTGTTCTTTTGGATATTCTATTCCACGATACCAATAAGGAAGGAAATGAAACTCGTTTTTCTTGCTGAGCTGCATATAAAGCTCAGGATATCCAGGATACAAACAGGTTTTTATACCATTCTCTACTTCTTGGTAATCCCGGCTTGCAGTAGCATTTTCGTGGGTGTATTCCCTTACGCTGCGGAAGGCAAGAAAAGGACGAAAACGAAGTGTCGTTGGTGAATGACTTTCCAGCAAAGTGTAGCGAATGAGGATGCGGTTTTCATGGTGGACAAAAATCTTTTCTTTTCGCAACACAACACCACCTACCCTATAAGTTGTAGCAGGAATATGGTCGCACTCGAACTCACGGATGTATTTATGTCCGTTCGGACTGAAATTATTTCCCTGATATTTGTGTAAACCCAAATTGAACTCTGCCCCATGCTGAATAACTGTTTCGTCAAGAGATGACAAAAGCACATGGTTCTCATCGTCCAAATTAGGAACGGGAATAACCAATAAACCGTGGTATTTACGAGTATTGCAATCTACAATCGTTGTACAATGATAGGCCCCTGACTTATTTGTCCGTAGCACCTCTCTAGTAAGAGATTCCTCCAGGTTGCTGGTCAAAGTCTTGTCAAATCGTAAATAACTCATAACTTTTATTTTAATTTTTGTATTAGATAATCAATTCAAGGCTACCGGAAACAACAAAATATTGCTCTCGGTTCTATTGAATGCTTAAAAGTACGAAATAAAAAGAAAAATAAAAATTATAAGCAACTTTTTTTACTGAAAAAGTGCGTTTTTTATTATCCGTGCAGTGATGCAATAAGTATTTTAATGTTCAACATGAACATTCTTACTGATACTGCAAGCAGAATGATACCAAAAAACTTACGAGTAATATAAATACCACCGGCACCCAGGAACTTCTGTATTCTACCTGTCTGGCTGATTACGAAATATACCCAAATCATATTGAGGGTAACGGCTATAATAATATTTAATGGATGGTATTCGGCACGTAGTGATAACAAGGTGGTAAAGGCTCCGGCACCTGCCAAAAGTGGAAATACCAACGGTACCAATGTAGCTTCTTTGATAGGTCCTTGATTTTTGAATATCTCTACATCAAGAATCATTTCGAGAGACATAAGGAATATGACGAAAGCACCGGCAACAGCGAATGAAGCAATATCGACATGGAAGAGTGCCAACATATAAGTACCGGCATAGAAAAAGCCTAACATTAAGATAAATGATATAATTGTGGCTTGCATAGCATTGACTTTTCGCCCACGTTCTCTAAGGTTAATCAGAATAGGTATAGAACCTATTATATCGATTACTGCGAATAGAATAATGAAGGCGCTGACTGTCTGCTGCAAATCAAATGTAGATAAAATTGAACTCATCATATAGTATTAAATTAAATTTCGTGCAAAGATAGTGTAAGAAACAGAATCTTGAAAATAAATCTTAATTTATTTTTCTTGTTGTAACTGAGTCGGTTTTAATGATAAGTTTTCTTGAAAGCGTATTCTTTATCGTTTTTATAGTCTACTCGTTTAAAGAACAATAAAATGCTCAAAAAAAAGCAATTTGTTCTAATAATTGATGTTGTTAATTTGTATCTTTGTTTTTTATTAATTCTGCTTATTCTTTTTATTAAATGGAGAAATTATACGAGACACTATTACAGCTTCCCATATTTCAGGGCATTACTTTATACGACTTTAATGATTTAATCGGCAAACTTAAATGGCATTTTAATAAGTATAAAGCTGGCGAAACGATTGTTGAAGCAGGACAGAAATGTGATAAAGTGATATGTATCCTATCTGGTAGTATGGCTTTCACAACTGAATCTCAGAATAAATTGTTTAGCTTGACAGAATATGTGGAACGTCCTTTCATTGTGGAGCCTTATTCGCTTTATGGCATAGATTACTCTTTCAAGTCAACTTATGTTGCCACTTCAGAGGTTACTGTAGGAAGTTTCACCAAACTTTCTTTTCTGACAATCGTAAACGATTTCTTGATTTGCCGACTCAACATTATTAATATGCTGTGCCAGCGCAATCAATATCTATATGGTAAGCTATGGTCAGATTCTACAAATAATGATTTCCAAATGCGTATTATTCGTTTTATTCTTCTGCATTGCGAAACATACGATGGCAAGAAATCATTAAAGTTGAAGCTCTACGATTTTGCCGGTCTGATTAATGCTTCTCACGTTAATACTTCATTGGCTCTCAATCAACTGGAAAAGGAAGGCCTGATCAAAATGGGACGTATGAGTATCGTTATTCCCGATGCTTCTTTATTAAAGAAGAAGTTGGACGAGGCTTGATGCTCGGTGTATTGATTAGTGCCCAAGTTTCAATACTGAGAGAATTTCGTGGAGTGAGCTTGTTATTGCTATGTGAGGATAAATGGCCAACTCTTCTTTCGTTGTCATTCCGGTAGTAACGCCAACAAATGGTACACCGGCATTTTGTGCTGTTTCGGCATCAACCGTGCTATCTCCGATATAGACCATCTCATCAGGAAATATATGTAATTTCTGCAAGGCTTTAAGAATACTTTCAGGGTCTGGCTTAGGTTTGTTGATATCTTCATTACCAAGGAGTACATCGAAAAAGTGTTTTGGAAAGTGTTGGTTCATCTTATCCATAAATCTGAAACGATATTTGGTAGAGATGATGCCAAGCATTAATCCCCCATTTTTCAAAGCATTAAGTGTCTGTTCTGTGTCGGGAAACAGAAAGGTGTTGGGCGTCATGTAGATATCTGCCTCTTTACGGTATTCTGCTCTGAATTCTGCGAGTCGGACAGCATCGGTGACTCCCGAAAGAATAGAAAATGATTCTTCTAATGTTTTACCAATAGTTCGTTTTATCTCTTCATCGGTCACGCCCATGAACCCATTTCTTTCTAATACTATACGGTAGCACTTGACGATTCCTACATGAGAATCGACAAGTGTATAATCAAAGTCAAATAGACAAGCTCTTATCATTATATGTTTTTTATTTTACAGCCGTTACGGTGTAACCTGCTTTTTTTAGTTGTGCAACAAGACCATTAGGCCCGGCCAAGTGCAGTGCACCAACTACAATCAGCGATGGATTTTCTTTCATCATCTCGGGCAACTTCTTTATCCAAGTATTGTTGCGGTTATTGATAAGAATATTTTCTTCCGCTTGAGTAGCGTCACATTCATTGCCGTCTTTCTCTTGAGACAGTTTATACATGGCGTCAAGTTTCTGATGATTATAGTAGGCTGTTAGCTCGAGTGCTTTCTGTGCCTCTTTTTTTGCATTATCAATGAGGCACATTAATAATACTTTTTGACGTTGAATCGGTGAGCCAAACAGTACATTCATCTGAAGGTCCATTGTCTCTAAGGCTGCCACTTTCTTTCCTTTGGTTGATGCTTCTTTTTGGAAGTAAGTATCGAGTTGTTCTTGCATATTGAAACCTCCTAGTTGCTTTACTATCATGATTACCGTCAACTGGTTCATTAAAGCAGAAGGTCGCATTTTCTTTACCATATCCAAAGTGGCACCAGGCAAATACTCTTTAACGCAGGCATCAACTTTCTTCTGCTCTTCTGGTGTCAGTATAGTAAGCAATGTAGAGTCGCCACCAAGCATCATCTTTTGTTGTATCTTAGTCATTGATTCGGGACTCATCATATCTTTCATATCGATTTCGCCAATCACTTGTTTTACCGATTCGAAAGCCGGCATTAATCCTTTAATACTGTCTTTTATCGAAAGACTCGCTAAGTGATGTGTGCCAAACATATATGAGGGCTGGCTAAGTCCTTTACCTGATATCTTATAGAGTAGTTGCGCTTGTGACGGTATTGTTATAAGTAATAATGCAACGAGGCTATACAATATTTTTTTCATCCTCTTATCTTATTTATTAGGTGTATTATTTATTCTTCTACGTTGAAATAGTCTTCAAGCTCTTTCTCTGCCGAATTGTTCTCATTCTGCAGGTCTTTGATAATGATACCTTTTTCGAGTAGGGCAATTCTTGGACATATATCTACCGTATGATTCAAGTTGTGACTAGATATAATGATTGTAGCATGATGTTCTTCACTATACTTCTTGAGCAGATGCTTGATGAGTGATTGAGAAGTAGGGTCGAGGAAGTTGAATGGTTCATCAAGGATGAGCAACTGTGGGTAATGTAGCATTGCCGATATGATACCTATCTTCTGCTTATTACCTGCCGAATAGTTACGTATCAGTTTCTTCTGACCGATAACTTCTCCGTTCATAAAATGTTCGAACTCTTTGACACGTTCGTCAATCTCTTCTTTCGTAATACCATAAAGGCGCCCGCTGAAATAGAAAAATTCTTCGGGCGTAAGGTAATCTATTAAGAAACCGTCGTCAATGAATGCTCCGGTAGCATTTTTCCAATCTTCGCTCTTGCTTACGTCGATATCGTTGATAGTTACATTTCCTTCATCGGCTTGCAGCAAATCGAGTATAAGTCGGAAAAGTGTTGTCTTGCCGGCACCATTATTGCCCACTAGACCCAATAATTGTCCGTCTTTTATTGTAAACTGTTCTATATTTACAGCTATATTTTCTCCGAATTTCTTTATTAAATTATTGATAGTGATCATCGTCTTATCTTTTTTTATTTATTACGACTATTGCGGAAGCTATCCATATTTTGGAAGCGCCTTGCCATGAATCTCTTATAAGTATTGCGAAGCCATATTGGAGATGTCAGAATAAAACCTGCACCGATAACTAGCATGATGCTGTCGCCTATCGTTGCTCCGCAAATCCATTCTATAATCGGGAACAGGCCCATTGGAACCAGCATAGCTGCAAAAGTGATGATCTTCTGCATGCTCGACGACGTTTGTCTCGAGGTCACTTTGCTGTTGAGGGGTACCGTCTCTGTGTTATAGACTGCAAGTTGAAACAGTAAGAAGTGTACGGCACCAGCCGAGAACAATCCTACAGATACTGTATAAAGTAATGTGATTTTGTCATTAATAATTGCTGGTATCAGTAGACAGAAGGGGATAATGACAAAGAACATCGCCAGATAGAATTTGGCTTTCAGGAGAGTGAGGATACATTCTTTGCGCACCATCAATCCATCGATATAATTTCCTTCGAACGACATGATACGTTGAAGCAATGTTGTAGCTAAGGCGCAGAATGCGTATATTGTTATAAAATACTTTCCAAAAGCATCATCATAAACCGATGTAAAGCTCATGATAGAACAAAATGCGATAACTAGAATAATTACCATTCTCATGGTCACTTTTGTTGCTTTGTTACGGAAGAGCATCTTTAATTCAAGACGGAAAAATTCACCCAACAGTCCGTAGCGGTCGAGGAATTTATATTCAGAGATATGTTTTATCTTGGTATCTTCTGTACGGTTCACTTCTTTATATATCAATTTGCCCATTACTTTACTGTTGATAAACCAAAGCAAGGCAATGATTGCTATAGTTGGTATGATATATAATAAGTTGAAGTTGAGATACCCTTCACCCAGGTTGAGCAAAGTATTAGTTGCAGGAAATTTGTCGGGTAGAAAAACTAGTGCTATGATGCCGCCATAAAAAGCAAGTGGCATAAGAAGCCAAGCAATACTTTCGTTGATCAGTGTGCGGCAAAGCAAAAACCAATAATTATTGATCATAATGAGTAGCCAGATACATATCAGATAGCTGAAGAAACTCAATATGCCGAAATGACCGATTACAGTGAAACAGGCGAACGGAACAAAGAAGAAGAACCAGAAGAGGTTAAAGGTGTCTAGTCCCGAACGTAAGAGCAGGAAGTCGATAATGCGTTGTTTACGAACCGGCAACAGGAGGTACGGTTTTACCTCCTGTGTCGGTGTTTGTTGGAATGGAAAACGTACTAAGAAATCAATCACCAAAATGAATGGTATCGCAGCTAGTGTCGATATTAGTTGATTCCTATATATATGTTCTCCTCGGAAAGCTGTGCCAAGCATCACGCCGAAGAAGATTAGGTAGCATGCCCAGAAGGCCACACCAATATAAATCCAAATCTTTGCAGTCTTGCTCTTTTCGAACATCGGATTGCGTTTCGACGCGAGCTTGCCTTGCTTTCTTAATTCTAAAAAGATGTTCATTTTTTAGCCGGTGATGTCATTGATACAATGATGCGGTTATTTTGTTTGTACATAGCAGATGCAAAGTTCTGAAGATCTTTAGTTGTAATGCTCTTTACTATTGCATCATAATCTTTGTCCGAATTAACTCCGGTGAGCCATTGTTCTGTCAAAGTTCCCATCCAGTAGCTATTCTCTTTTACATCTTCTGCATGTTTTTTCAACATGAACTCTTTAACTTTATTCAAAGAAGCTTCTTCCGGACCTTTAGCAATCAAGTCTTCGATACCTTCTTTGGTAAGCTTCATTGCCAAGTCTTTCTTCTCTGGGGCTGTCGGGAAGCTGATCTCGAGTAGAACCTGCTGTTTCGGGAAGTAGTCCATGCTAGCTTGAACACCTACAGAATAGGCTGCACCTGCATCTTCGCGGATTGTCTTGGTGTAGACGATATCCAATATCTGTCCGAGCATGCTTGCCATGATATCGTTCTTCAAATTGTATGGAGTGTTGCCGGTATACAAATAGATGATGGTCGACTTCGGAGTCTCTTGAACTTTGGTAAATTCGTTGGTGTAGATACCGGTGCGCATAAACATGGTTGGTTTGGCAGCTTCTTTCTTATGAAGAGAAGGCAGAGAAGCAATGTATTGCTCGATATATGGTTTCAAAGCATTGGCATCAGCATTACCTACGATGAAGAATGTGAAGTCGCTGGCATCAGCAAAACGGTTCTTATACATATTCAATATCTGATCGTAGTTAATCTTGTCTACCATATTTTCTTTCAATCTCAGTGTACGAGGACTGTTCATGTAGAGTGCTTTTCTAATGGTATCATTCAATGCCATATCTGGATTCAACTCCATGTTTTTCAACTGAGCTTTCAGACGAGTCTTGTATGATTCGAAAGCTTCTGCATCTTTACGAGGAGAAGTGAAAGTTAGGTATGTGAGTTGCATCATAGTTTCTACATCTTTTGGAGAGCAAGAAGCCGATACCGATTCAGTAGTCAAACCAACTTTAGCAGAAGCGCTAGCCATCTTGCCTGACAATACTTTCTGCAATTCTATATTGCTGAATTTGCCAAGACCACCAAGGCCTGCAACGTCATTCAAAGTTTTGATGTTGATCATGTCTTTTTCAGGGAAGAGTGAAGAGCCACCCTTGCTCATTGCAGACATGTTGATTTCGTCTTTCTTGAAATCTGTCTTTTTGATAATAACTTTTGCACCATTAGAAAGTACCATTTCGGTTGTACCGAAAGTAGGATTCTGTTTGATAGAAACAATCTTTCCTGCTTTAGGTTTAATCTTCATCAAAGGTTCGTTAGATACTTTGTCAACATAAGCAGTTGTCTTCTCTGCCTTCACGTCGCTGATTACCTTCAGCAATTCATCTTTTGTAGGCAATTTGATTCCTGCTTTTTCTGGAGCCTGAAGAATAACAACCATGTTGTCATTTTCAATCAATTGAGGAATGTACTGGTTAATTGCCTCAACTGGAATATTAGGTGCAATCTGATTGGTCAAAGTATATTCTTGATCGATACTCATATTGGGCTCGTTGTCGAGGAAGTTGCGAACATAACGGTCTACGTATTTATTGCTTTCTTGTTTGTCACGTTCGTTATACATTGATTCGAGTTGACGCAGATAGTCGGTACGAGCTCTAGTATATTCTGATGCGGTAAAGCCATGTTGCTTCACTCTCATTATTTCACGAAGCATTGCGGCAACTCCTTTTTCTACTTCGTTATCTTTGCATGCTACATATCCGGTAAAAGCACCTTTTGTCTTGGCTGTATAGAAATTACCATCACCGGCTTCTGCTCCAACGAAAGGAGGATTGGCCTTCTGGAGAATTTCTCTGAAACGAGCAGACAACATATTTTGTGCTATATCGTTCATATATTGCATAACAAAATACTGCATGTTAGTTTTCAAGCTATCAGGCATGATATCATGTTTGAAGAATACCATAGCCGCTGTATTGGTCAACTCTTTATCTTGACCAATGAAGACGATAGGCTCTTTATTGTCGGGTACAGGATAATAGATACGCTTTGCTGCATTAGGTTGAGCTGGAATATCAGAAAATATCTGTTTGATTTTTGCTTCAATCTCATCAACATTGACATCACCTACTACAACAATACCTTGCAAATCGGGACGATACCATTTTTCGTAGTAATCGCGCAATGTTTCTGGTTTGAAGTTCATTACGACATCCATTGTTCCGATAGGACTGGCATCAGAATATTTTGAACCTGCCATAACGATAGGCTCTGCCTTCTGTTGCAAGCGTTGTTGAGCGCTACTTCTCATTCTCCATTCTTCATTGATGACACCACGCTCTTTATCAATCTCTTTAGGATCTAAAGTAAGGTCGTTAGACCAGTCGTGAAGTATCCAAAGACAAGAATCGATAGCACCAGGCGCTGTTACCGGTACATTATCTATATTGTACACAGTTTCTTCTATTGAAGTATAGGCATTGAGATTCTCTCCGAATTTTACACCTATTTTCTCCAAGTACTGTATCAAGTTATTATTAGGAAAATGTTTTGTACCATTAAAGCACATGTGTTCCAAGAAGTGAGCCAAACCTCTTTGTTGAGGCTCTTCTTGAATAGAACCTACTTTCTGTGCAATGTAGAAAAATGCTCTCTTTTCAGGTAGCGCATTCTTACGGATGTAATAAGTCAATCCGTTACTCAGCTTGCCCATTCGTACCGTCGGATCGACAGGAAGAGGAGGCATTTGCTGTGCAAACAGCCCTTGAAAACTGGTTGCGGCAAGCAAAACGATTAAACAAAATAGTTGTCTTAAATGTTTCATAAAAATACTATTAATTAGATTGGTGTTATAATATGGATTGTCTGATTCTTACCAATTTGGTAAGTAAATCTTCCAATAAATCGAGTTTAAGCATGTTGGCACCATCACTTTTGGCAACAGCAGGATTTTCATGAGTTTCAATAAATAGTCCGTCGGCACCAACGGCGATACCTGCTTTGGCTACAGTCTCGATGAGTGCCGGCATTCCGCCAGTCACACCACTTGTCTGGTTGGGCTGCTGCAAGGAGTGTGTCACGTCGAGTATGACGGGATGACCGAATTGCCGCATCTGGGGGATGCCACGATAATCGATAATCAAATCTTGATATCCGAAAGTAGTGCCTCGCTCGGTGAGCATCACATTAGGATTACCCGACTCTACTACCTTATCGGCTGCAAATTGCATGGCACCAGGAGAAAGGAATTGTCCTTTTTTGATATTGACTATCTTCCCGGTTTTGGCAGCTGCTATCAGTAAATCTGTTTGTCTGCATAGAAAAGCCGGTATTTGGAGCACGTCAACATACTCGGCTGCCATACTTGCTTCTTCTGCGGTATGGATATCGGTAACAGTCGGAATATTGAATGTTTCATGAACTTTACGTAGTATTTTTAGTGCTTTCTCGTCTCCAATACCCTGAAAAGAGTCGAGACGTGAGCGGTTGGCCTTACGATAAGAGCCTTTGAAAACGTATGGAATATGCAAGCGATCAGTGATGTCAACAATGCGCTGAGCAATACGTAGTGCCATTTCTTCGCCTTCGATGACACATGGACCTGCTAAAAGAAAGAAGTTCCCTTCTTTACTTTTGGTTAATTCTGTTACAGTCATTAAAAAACCTTTTTCTTTATTAGACGTTACAAATGCTTATTTAGTTACAAAGATAAGTCTATTTTTTAGATTCTATAACAGTTAGAGGGTTTTTTATATATTAATATGATTATATCATTCTGAATAGTTTCAATGCATTGATCGCTGTTTTCTTGGCTACTACCTCGGGTTTCATGTCGTAGAGGTTGGCCACTTTGTTCAAAGTGTGAACAATGTATGAACTTTCATTACGTTTGCCTCGGAAGGGGACTGGGGTAAGGTATGGAGAGTCTGTTTCGAGTACGATGCGGTCGATAGATATATTATGTAGCACATCGGGTATTACCGAACTGCGATAGGTGACAATACCGTTGATGCCCAGTAAGAAACCTGGCATTTCCAGCATTTTCACTCCTTCAAAAGGATTTCCGGTATAGCTATGAAAAATACCTCTAAGAGGGGTATCGCGGTAATGGTCGAGTACGTTCATCATTTCCTCGAAAGCATCACGGCAATGAATAATGATAGGCAAGTCAGCTTCGAGCGCCCAGCACACTTGTTGTTCGAAAACGATGAGCTGCTGTTTCAGATATGTCTTATCCCAATGCAGGTCGAGTCCCACCTCACCTATACCGACGTAAGTACTCTCTCCTTTCAGTGCATCTTCTATTGCCATCAGTTCGCTCTTATAAGTCTCTTTCACCGATTCGGGATGCAATCCTATCATCGGAAAACAGTAAGCGGGATATTTCTTGCAGACATTATGAATAGGTTCTATAGTCGTACTGTCTTCGTTTGGAAGAAATATATGAGTGACACCGGCTTCTTTGGCACGTTTGATTACTTCGGGCAGATCGTCTTTAAACTCCTCGCCATAAATATGAGAATGAGTATCTATCAGCATTGTCTTTCCTTTATATATTATACTTTGCGATGCATCAGCTCTTGGGCGTATGCTTTCAAGGCTTGTTTCTTCTCATCGCTCACCGAGATGCGGTCTAGCCTGCTGATACCTTTATTATAATAGTCTTCTATCATCTTGTCGCAATAGCATGCAATATTCAGTTCGTTATAGAGCTTTGTAACGGCTGCAATTTTTTCTTTCGGATCGAATTCTGTTGCCGAAAGCCATTGATTGAGTTCCTTGGTTTGTTTCTCGTCGGCAAGCGAGAGGGCTTTGATAAGCATGTAGGTCTTTTTGTTGCAAAGAATGTCTCCTCCAATATTTTTACCAAAATTGGCACTGTTGCCATATACATCTAGAAAATCATCTTGCAATTGGAAAGCCAATCCTACTTCTATACCAAATTGATAGAGTTGTGCGGCATCTTCTTCGGATGCTCCTGCCAGCACTGCACCTATTTTCAAACTACCTGCCAATAGTACGGCTGTCTTCAAACGAATCATTTCAATATATTCTTTTTCCGTGACGTCGTTACGAGATTCAAATTCCATATCCCATTCTTGACCTTCGCAAATCTCCAATGCCGTATCATTGAAAATCTTGATTACTGTAGGAAGTATCTCTTTGTCACATGCCGATAAATATTGGTATGCCAATACTGTCATGGCATCGCCCGATAATATGGCGGTGTTGTTATTCCATTTAATATGGACAGTAGGATGACCGCGGCGTTTATCGGCACAATCCATGAGGTCGTCATGGAGCAGAGTGAAATTATGATAGATTTCTATACCCACAGCTTGGTCGAGTATATCATTGACATTGTCTTTATAGAGTTCGTAAGCCATGAGCATCAAAATAGGACGAATCCTTTTACCACCCAAAGATAGTACATACTCAACAGGAGTGTAGAGACCTTTCGGATCGCGAGAGTAGCTAAGTTCGTTTAGATGACGGTTGACTTTCTCTAATAATTGGTTTGGTGTAAACATAGGTAGAGTATATGAAATATTAATTGAGACGGAATACAACGGGAAGCACACAACGAGATTTGATGAACTGTCCTTTCTTCTTGGCGGGTGTCCATTTCGGCATCGAGCGAATCACTCTCAGGGCTTCGTTGTCCAGATAGACTCCGGCACCTCTTATCACTCTGCAATCACTCAGTTTGCCATCGGTATTGACGATGAACTGCACAGTGACTTGCCCTTGCATGTTATAGCGCTGAGCCCAGAAAGGATACTGAATATTAGTGCTCAAATAAGTCATCAGAGCTTGTTGTCCACCAGGAAACTGAGGAAGTTCGTCTATCACTTCGTAGTGTAACTTATCGTCAGGAATATCAGGAGTAAGTTCTTCGGGTAGGGCATATTGTGCTGTATCTTTCTTCAACTCAGGCAAGATATCTTCTTTGCTGTTCACAAAAGATTGCTGACTTTTGGCCACATCTTGCTCGGTCACCTCGTTATCTTTGGTAATGATAGGAGCAACAAATTTTACTTCTTTATCAATTTCATCTTTGAGTTTCTTCATATCCGGCTCTTTCGGCGAAAGATCGAGGTGTGGTTTCACTTCATGTATTTTGATTACAGGAGGCTTTTCCAATTTTGTAAGAGCTACAACATGACTGATGTCCATATCGTCTTCTTTGCCCATAGACATTAGGCCGATGATGATAGAAGGAAGAAAGAATATCAAGGCAACGGCTCCGAATACGCAAACAAGGGCAAACGTATGACGTTTAGCCGAATTTTTGCGAATTCTATAGGCACCATAGGATTTGTTCTTGCCGTCGAATATTATATCGCACCACTCCTTATTTAATAAGTCGTCTTTAAACATTCTCCCTTTTGATTTGGGCGCAAAGATACTGCTTTTTTATGTGGTATGACTTATTATTTTATTTTTTTAATTCTTATACACCGCATAAGCCAATTTATAAACAATTTCTATGGCTGATTGTGAGTATTAGTAATCTTCGTTACTATTTTCGGCTTAAGTGTCAGTGATAAATCGACTAATATTCCTTTTCCCTGATAAATTCATCCGCAATATAGAGATTACCATATAAATATAAACCTGTTTCCTTATTATGAAGATTGGCACATGTTTTACTGGAATAAAACAACTCTAAAGCTCGCACTGGATCTATATCCAACCGTTTAGCTAGCTCTGTCGCTATTTGACCGATACGGTAACTTAAAATAAGCTCTTTAATTATAGGAGAAGATTCAATTACTGCATTTACGACATATTCTCTGTTTAAAGTATGAAATATTTTATAATTGGACAAAATATAGTTTTTTATCATCCCAACCTGCTTCATGCGTATAAAGATTTCTTGATAGGATTTACCCATTGTACGCGCTGTACTTTCGATGCAAGAGGCAACGAAAGCCAATTTTATTTCAGTCTGCGATAATTCTATAAGCTGTTCCATATCCATCGAATTTGTAATTATCATCTTTGTAGGACAGAACAAAATTAAGGAATTAATTTTATTATTTTCCTATTTTCATGAGAATTTAAGGGGCATTATATACTAAAGGTGATTTTAATGTGCCAAAGAACCACTATAAATTACTATCTTTGTCTCCATAAAACTGCAAAATTAACTGAACGATCTCAAGTTCTTTATTGCTAATTATTTAATTATGAATAAGATTATTGTAGCTATCGATGGCTTTTCTTCTTGTGGAAAAAGTACTATGGCCAAAGATTTGGCCAAAGAAATAGGATATATATATATTGATACCGGTGCAATGTATCGGGCAGTGACTCTTTACTGCATCCGTCAAGGGTTATTTAAAGACAAAGTTCTTGATGTTGAGGCTTTAAGAGGAATGATGGGAAATATCAGAATATCTTTTGCCCTCAACGAACAGACGGGGCGTCCCGATACTTATCTCAACGGAGAGTGCGTGGAGCAAGAAATCCGTCAGATGGAAGTGTCCGGCAAGGTTAGCTTTGTGGCGGTTGTCGATTTCGTCCGTTCTGCTATGGTGGCCCAGCAACAAGAGATGGGCAAACAAAAGGGCATTGTAATGGACGGTCGAGATATTGGTACCGTTGTCTTTCCCGATGCCGAATTGAAGGTCTTTGTTACCGCTCGTGCCGATGTCCGTGCCCAGCGTCGTTTCGACGAGCTTCAAGCGAAGGGCGATCATCCTTCTTACGAAGAAATATTGAAGAATGTCGAAGAACGCGACCGCATCGACCAGACTCGGGCCGTGAGTCCGTTGCGCAGAGCCGATGATGCTTTGCTGCTCGACAATTCGGATATGACCATCGCAGAGCAAAAGCTGTGGCTGAAAGAAGCATTCGAAAAGGCGGTCCGTTAGAACACTATATATATTATGGTAAGAATAGAGATTGATAAAGATTCGGGGTTCTGCTTCGGAGTCGTCAAAGCGATACACAAGGCCGAAGAAGAACTTTCAGAAGATTCGCCCCTTTATTGCTTGGGCGATATCGTTCACAACAGTCGCGAGGTAGAACGACTCAAGTCCAACGGACTCATCACGATAGAACACGATGAGTTTTCTAAACTACAGCATGCTCGTGTCTTGCTTCGTGCTCATGGCGAGCCTCCTTCAACCTATCTCACTGCCGAGCAGAATCATATCAATATCATCGATGCCACTTGTCCCGTTGTGCTCCATCTCCAGCAACGCATCAAGCAGCAATATCTCAAACTTAAAGATGATGATTCCGATAGTCAGATTGTGATCTATGGCAAGAATGGTCATGCCGAAGTACTTGGACTGGTTGGGCAGACCGAAGGCCATGCCATTGTCATCGAAAATCTTGATGACGCTAAAAAGTTGGACCTCTCCAAAGATACTTATCTCTACTCGCAGACTACCAAATCGCTTGTCGGTTTCCGAGAAGTGGTAGAATATATCAATAGTCATATTTCACCCGATGCTCATTTCGAATACTTCGATACCATCTGTCGTCAGGTAGCCAACCGTATTCCCAATATCCGTCAGTTTGCTTCGTCTCACGATTTGATTTTCTTCGTAAGTGGAAAGAAAAGTTCGAACGGTAAGATGTTGTTTGCCGAATGCAAAAGCGTCAATTCCAACTCTTATCTTATAGATAGCAAAGAAGAGATAGACCTTTCACTATTAAACGGTGTATCATCTATTGGAATATGTGGTGCAACATCAACGCCCAAATGGGCCATGGAAGATGTCTCAGACTTTTTGAAGCAGGCAATGGATAAGTAGAAAAGACTCCTACGACTTTACTCAACAGTTATCTTCAGCATATCTTGTTGTGTATTAGTCGGTTGAACTCGCAGTGCCTCTCGCATGGTATAGTGCGAAAGCTCGTAATTCGTTATGTATCAGCGCGCAAGGACTTGCCGACAAATTGTTCGGCGCTGATATTCAGAGAGTAAGGTAGGTTCTCGCTATACCAACTACTAATCGCCTGTCGGTTAAGTGGCTGATAATCATCAGCAATAGGCTGAAGATAGAGTATGGTGAAAGTCCCTGGAGGGGGATTTATTTTTTATAAAGTATAAAGCTCTATAAGCCTGATAAAAGATCTTGAAGAAAATTCTAAAATGTCCATTAGTTTTGTCTGAATCATCTTGACGTTTCGGAAGAAACGTCCTTAAGATTCTACCGAAACGTCTTGATGAATTT
>DAIUBN010000011.1:0-31539 GCA_036846645.1 Bacteroidaceae bacterium
AAAAGATACTCAAGGTGTAATTCAAAGTTTAGAATCCACTAAAATGAAGGGGGAGAGTTATCTTGAAGTGTTTATTTCTACATTCCAAAATAAAAAGGAATTCAAAAAGGCCTTTAGAGAAGTCTTTTCTAAAGCTCGTGCCAGAGAATTGGATAAATTGAATTATAAAATTGAATGCCAGCTAAATTTCAATGCAATTAAGAAAGAGTTATGTTATGTGGCATTCAACGTGGGTAAGGACAAACTGTTGCTGACATTAGATGAATTGTCTAGAATAGAGGAAAAGTTCAAATCTCATAAACATATATTTATGGTGAAATATGATGATAAGTTCAATGGATTTACTCATACCTATTCTATAATAGATTTTAATAAACTTTATAAGAACGATTAGCATTTGATATTGGCTATATAAAACACCCTCACTTTTAAATTCGATAATATGAAATGAAAACAAAAAATTTAAAAGTTATCATTTTAGTTCATGTCATTCTACTGGTATGTTATCCATTCGTCAGTGCGTAGACAGACTTATATTGATGGTTTCAGTACAACGTATAGCAATGTAATAGATAATAGAATTGGAGAATATAATTATTGATGAAATGTTGGCAAGTTCACCCTTATTGCAAGGCACTCTATATGTTTTTGTACTTTACATAGATTTTGCAAAATGTGAACTAAAGTGTATTCAATAATGATGATATTTAAGCAAATAAACTCTATCTTAGGAAAAATTTAATTATTATGAAAAAAATATTCTTATTACTTCTCGTTTCTTTAGCATTCCTTTCTTGTGAAACCAAGGACGGAATAGGTCTCAGTCCTCAAGTAAACTTGACCGAATACACATTCTCCCAATCGGAGGATAGTATTGAAATCTATTCAAAGATTAATCAAGAATTCCATTTAATCTATGAACCTACTTTTGATACTGCCAACGAAAAGCCTGTTTATACATTTCAGTCCTCGATGCATATATGGCAAACTTCTTGGTATATCATCAAAACTAGTGATCATATAAGATATCTCGTTAAAGTAAAACCGAATACTACTGGCAAATCAAGACAAATTCCCGTTATTTTAGGTGGTGATGATTATGTCAACAATAGGGTAAAATACATACAATCTAAATAGGGAGTATCAACATACTTAATAAAAGTATGACTCTTCTTATAGACATTAATTGGGAAATAAATAGCCCGACTCCTATTATCTAAGAGCCGGGCCTTTCTTATTCAGAAAATCGCCTTAAATATAAATCTTTAAATGATGCTGGTACGTTTGGTCCATTCTATGATTTCGGGAATATATCCGAAAGCCAGGCCGGTGACGGTATCGGCACAACCGTAATAAACAGCTATTCTGCCTGTTTCGGGATCGTGCACTTCGGCACAGGGGAAACAAACATTAGGAACGTCGCCCATACATTCGTAGGGCTTCTGCGGAGAAATAAGATATGGACCTGAACGGTATTTCACTTTCCAAGGCTGGTCTTTGTCCAAGATAGCCGAACCGAAACTATAGACGTAGCCGTTGCAAGAATGAAGTACGCCATGATAGAAGAGCAACCATCCTTCGGAAGTCTCGACAGGAATCGGACCTGCCCCTATCTTCATACATTGCCAAGCACTTACTTCGAAAGCAGCGGGTGACATCACATGACGATGCTTGCCCCAGAAGTCCAAATCGGGAGATTCGCTATAAAAGATATCACCGAATGGTGTATGACCTGTATCGCTAGGACGACTCAGCATAGCAAAGTTTCCATTAATCTTCTTAGGGAACAACACACCATTTCTATTATAAGGAAGGAAGGCGTTCTCCAACTGATGGAATGTTTTGAAATCGAAAGTATATGCCACACCGATTGTTGGGCCATGATAGCCGTTACACCAAGTGACATAGTAGCGGTCTTCAATATAGCAGACACGAGGGTCGTAGCCATATACCCATTGACCTATTTCGGGGTCGTCGCACTCAAAGCGAAGAGGCTCTTCGTTGATATTCCATTTCACACCGTCTTTACTGAAACCGACATGAAGCACCATACGACGATTGGTATCATCGCAACGGAACACACCGGCATAACCGTCTTCGAAAGGAACAACGGCACTATTGAATATACTGTTCGACGTAGGCAGCAAATCGCGAGGGATAATCGGATTGGCACTGCAACGCCACATCGTTTCTTTACAACCTGCGGGACGATCTTCCCAAGGCATGTTAGGCAACGGCTTGCCTTCAATCTTTAATGTACTCATTGTATATCTGTTTTATTTAGTTGATTCCTTTTTATCGGGATAAGTGAATGGCACGAACCACGTGATGAGGAATGCCGGAATAGTGGCAATCAACACGAAGATGAAAAAGTCGCGATAGCCCAATGCATCACTTACAAAACCACTCATCATACCTGGCAACATCACACCAAGATTCATGATGCCACTAGCAAAAGCATAGTGTGCCATCTGATGTTTGCCCGGTGCTATCTGCTGCATCATGAAAAGCGTGAGCCCTACGAAGCCGAATCCATAGCCAAAGTATTCCATGACGATACCACCACCAATCAACCACAAGCTGATAGGTTGATAGATTGCCAATAAGGTATAAGCTACAAACGGGAGGTTGAAAACGCAGCAAAGCGAGAAGAGCGACTTCTGCAAGCCCCGATGAGCAATATAATATCCGGCAAGAATAGAACCGATGACGAAAGCTGCCGCACCGAATGTGCCATAGCAAAGTCCGATTTCCTGTTCGGTCAGCCCCAATCCCTGCTGGGCACGTGGTGCTTTCAAGAAGAGAGGTACAATCTTCATCACAAAGCCTTCGGCAAAGCGATACAGAATAATGAAGATGATATAATATAGGATATGTTTTTTCGAAAAGAAGTCCTTGAATACGCCCAATGTCTCGGATAGCGTTTCACCGAATGTTTTGCCACCTTCGGCAGCCTTGCCACCCGAAGGCAGCATCTTGATATGGTAGAATCCCAGCAACAGCATGATAGCTCCACAGAGAAACATAATGGTCATCCAAGCCAGGATACTAGCATGATGTTTGGTAGCAGCATCTACAGCATCAATTCCGCCGGCATTGCCAGAAAAATAATTGAGCAAGAAACCTGCGAAGTAAACCAATCCACCGGTAGCAGCTATCTTGGCAATGTTGTAGAAGGCGCCCTGCCATCCTATATATTTAGCTTGATCTTCGGTGCTGAGTTCGGACATATAGACACCATCGGCAGCCACATCGTGAGTAGCTCCACTAATAGCGATGACTGCAAGAAGAGCGATAGAGACAACGAAAAAGTTGGGTAGATGAAGAGCGAAAGCCACCAAGCCGAACACGATACCGGTAGTGATTTGAGTGACGACTACAAAAAACTTCTTTGTACGATACATTTCCAAGAAAGGACTCCAAAGCGGTTTCAGCGTCCAAGGAAACATTATTAATGAAGTCCAAAAGGCTATTTGCGAGTCGGAGACATCGAGGCCTTTAAACATTAACGTACAAACCATGTTGAGAACGACAAACGGCATTCCCATGGCAAAATAGAGTGTAGGCACCCAACTGATAGGGCTCACGGTTTTCTTCTTTGTTTCCATTCGATATCTCTTATTAGACTTTAATCGAAAATAATACAACTCAATATAATTAATGGAGCATCCAAGCTAAGATTTTTATCAATTCTTAACTTAGATGCTCCACTATTACCACCTACAGTATCGGCGTTTTGATACCAGACAATGACTGTTGCTTTGTGTCATTCTGCTGTTCGAAGATGACAATACTATTCTTGCCTTTCTTCAGATAGCAACCCGGCAAATAAAGTGTCTGTTGCGGACCTACTTTCCAGTAACGGCCAAGGTTGATGCCATTGATAAAGACAATACCCTTGCCCCATTTTGTCATATCTAGGAAAGTATCTCCCACACTGCTGAGTTCGAAAGATGATTCGTAAATAACCGGAGTACCTGCTTTATAAGAAGCGGCATAACTCGATACATCGGGCATCTTATCCATCGGCAGTTTATACATCTTCCATTCGCCTGTTATCTCCATTCCGTTGATAAGTACCGGAGTAGTGATACCTTTCAGATTCTCGGTGATGCGGGCACCATAATTAATACGTCCCAAATTTTCTACCAAAATATCGAGAGTGGCATTGAAAGGAATATCTATCTGCAAACTATCTTTCTCGAAAACACGGTTCAGTTCGCCCACCTTCTCACCGTTGACATAAACCAAAGCATAATCGGCGATACCGGCAATCTTCAATAATCCATTGATAGGTTGGTTGAAATGACGACGATACAATACATAACCATAGCCCTGATTCAATGATTCGAAAGTAAGAGGATTGTCATTTTCTACCGGTTTCATCTTATTAACCATGTCAGACAAACTCACTGTCTTATTCAACTTGATAGAAGGGATCTCTATGACAGGTATCTGTTTCGGAATTTCGGGAATATTGTACTTCACATACTTCTTCATCAAATCTCTAAATGCCATAAACTTGGGGGTTGCCCATCCTGCTTCGCTGATAGGAGCGTCGTAGTCGTAGCTAGTCAAGTCGGGCTGGATATTATTCTTAGTATTGTAGTTGGCACCCGAAGTGAAAGCAAAGTTCGTTCCACCATGTACCATATAAACATTGAAGTTGATACCATTTTCCAAATAAGATTTGGCAGTTTTGACCACGCTTTCAGCCGACGATCTGTTGAATGGTTCAGCCCAATGGTCGAGCCATCCAGGATAGAACTCGGCAACCATATATGGTCCTACGCCACCATGATACTCGTTGACTACTTTCTTCAGATTGGCAATGTTGCCCTCTCCATTGGCAGTAGGCAGTGCACCCTCGATAGTACCCCCTTTGAACAACCAACTACCATCTGAAGTAAACATCGGGATATCAAAGCCAGCATCTAGAAGCTGCTGACGGATAGCACTACTATATTGTTTATGTTGTTCTAATGGAATATCGGTACGTTGAGAGACATACGAACCAAATTCGTTCTCGGCTTGTACCATAATAATTGGTCCGCCATGAGTAACCTGAAGATCTTTGACTTGTGAAGCAAGCTGATTAATATAAGTGCGGCAAGAATCGAGGAAAGCCTTGTTGTAATTGCGCACTACCAGCTCTTTATTGTTCTGCAGCCACCAAGGATAACCACCAAACTCCCATTCGGCACAGCAATAAGGACCGGGACGAAGTATCACCATCAGTCCCTCTTCACCGGCAGTCTTGATGAAAGCACGAAGATTATGATTATCAGTTTTCCAATCCCATACACCTGGAGAAGGTTCCTGATAATTCCAAAATATATAACAAGCAAGCGCATTGAGTCCCATAGCTTTCATCATCTTCATACGATGTCGCCAATAGGCAGCCGGGACACGGGCAGGATGCATTTCACCCGAATGAATTTGAATAGCTTTGCCGTCGTAGATAAAATTACCATTTTCAATGGCAAAAGTATGTTTCGCTTTCTGAGCAGAAACACCATTGCTGCCTATTGTAAGCAGCAAAAAGAATAAAAGAAAGAATTTGATTCTTTTCATACGTGTTATAATTTGTTATTAGTTAGTATAATAAGTAGAGATATTTTTCACGTGTCGCTAACAAAAGTAGTGAAATAAATAATTTCTATACCTAACTTCCGTCATTTTTTAATACTCTTTTGGATATAACATAAAATAAAGGGAGAAACAATTTGTCGTTTCTCCCTTATTAATCGTAAAATCTAATTTTCAATAATTTAAAATATTCCAGACTATCAGTTACTCATTGTCACAATTTGCTTCAGCGGCAAATTTTCAGAAGAAGAACCAACCATAATGCAGAAATCTCCATTGTTCATGACAAAAGAATGTTTGTCTATATTATAATAAGAGAATGCATCAGCATTCAATTCTATAGATAAATGCTTCGTTTCTCCTTTCTTCAGGTATACTTTGTCGAAGCCTTTAAGTTCTTTCCGAGGACGAGGGACAGTAGGGTTAACCTCTCCTACATAAACCTGAGTGACTTCTGCTCCAGCGGTCTTTCCATTATTCTTGACATCGAACTCCACACGGGTCCTATCTACGTCCAATTTAGTTACTTTGAGATTGCTATAAGCAAATGAAGTATACGAAAGCCCAAAACCAAATGGGAACAAAGGTTTCACTCCATTTCTATCATATCCTCTATAACCGACAAAGATACCTTCTGCATACTGGAACCGTCTTTGATCGGAATTCTTTTTAATATAATAGCTATTGAAAGTCGGATTATCCTCCCATCTATTTTCAATAGAAATAGGCAGTTTACCACTGGGCGCTACTTTTCCTGAAAGGAGATCAGCCAATGCCTTACCACCTTCCTGACCAGGATACCATGCCATCATAATAGCTTTGACCTTATCTTTCCAAGAAGTAAAATCGACACCACCACCAGCGTTGAGCACAACAACCACATTTTTATTCCAAGAAGAGATATCATTAATCAAATCGACTTGAGAAACAGGCAAAGCAAAAGTACGATCACCACCTTCATACTCCAAAACGTGATTGAAGCCAACACAAAGCACTACATTATTTACTCTAGAAACATACTTCTTCAATTTACTTTTATCGAGTGAATACATGGCAAACTTTGCTTTGGCATCTCCAGTATTATCATAATACTCCACTATGACATTGTATTGCTTTCCCTTTTCAACGTTAAGCACGCACTCTCTTGATGTTGTAGCATGATCAGACCAATCACTAAACAATACCTTGCCATTAACAGAAATGCAATATCCGTCATCACCTTCCATACAGAATCTCATTGAAGTATTATTGGTTGCTTTATATACAGTAGTCCATCTTACCGAGAAATTATCATTATTTATTCCTTCGGCAGGAGCCTTCTCACCCCAATCAAAGTTTATAGCCGGATCTATTCGAATGAGCGAAGGATTCCCTTCTAACTTTTTATTATTGTAGAATTCTGCTTTAAATCCGACCTTAGAAAGAGACGAATCGGTATAAAAATCAGAAGTAATAGGCATAGACCACATATCATCTGATATAAGATGCGACTTTCCACCATATACAGCCTTTATTCCCTGCCAAGGTGTGACCGAAGAAAACGGAGTTACAAAACCACTTCCACCTCCCGTAGGGATAACCGTAGCATTTGGGCCCATCACAGCGATACTGCCTTTGAGTGGCAATATATCTCCATCATTTTTGAGTAGCACCATTCCTTCGCAAGCCAAGTCGTATGCCGTCTTGCATGACAACGGATTATTTTGAGCAATAGAAGCATCTTTCACTGGATGATCGAGCATACCAAAGGCTATCAGAGTCTGGAGTATATGTTGAACTTTTAAATTAATGGTAGCCTCAACAATAATACCATTCTTTATAGCTGGTAGCAGATTCTCTTTGTTCATATAGGCAGCTCCCGGCATTTCAAGGTCAAGACCGCCATTGGCAGCTCCAATAGCAGAATGAACAGACCCCCAATCGGACATTAATGTTCCTTTGAAGCCCCATGTGTTACGTAGCATTTCAATATTGAGCCATTGATTCTCGGTAGTATGAACGCCGTTAAGCAGATTATAACTATTCATCACAGCACCAACTTTAGCCTCCATCACAGCTTTACGAAAAGATGGCAGATAGATTTCGTTCATAGTACGTTCGTCAACATCAGAACTGACAGAATATCTATCCCACTCTTCGTTATTGGCAGCAAAATGTTTGATAGTAGAAATAACGCCCTGCGATTGTACACCTATTATATAATGTTTAGCTATCTCACCAGTAAGATAAGGATCTTCACCAAAATACTCGAAGTTTCTACCACACATCGGAGCACGGTAGATATTGACACCAGGCCCTAATAAAAAGCCTACACCACGGGCCCTAGCATCTCGTCCTAAGCCTTTGCCCAACTGTTCAATCAAACTTCTATTCCAAGTAGAAGATGAAAGAATACCAGATGGATAGAGCGTACTTTTCGTGTCATTCCTTAATCCTTGCGGACCATCAGACATCTTAATCTCAGGAAGTCCCAAACGAGGTATAGCACGGATAGAGAAGCCGTTATATCCTCCTATATAATCTAACTTTTCTTCTAATGTCATTCTTGAGACGATGTCCTTTGCGCGCTGAATATTTTCAGGTGTAATAGATACGACTTGAGTCCGTGCCAAGCTGGACAACATTAAGAATAAGACTAAAACAATAAATCTATAATTCTTCATAACTTTAATTTTTAAATAGCCAGTAATTAATTTCTTAGATGCTATCCGATACTTATTTATAGACCAACCAAGCTGTAGCCTCGGTATCTTTATCGGTTACAAAGCGAATCCAACGCGCGATATGCCCGTTTGGGAGCCCCTTAACCAGTTTTTCACCCGGTCTTACAGTATAACTAGCATATTTCATCCATGAGCCATCACCAGTAGGGTCCATTTCTACCGTAAAGGTAACATTTTCGTTCGACTTATGCGAAAGAGTCACTGTTTTCTTATCGTACCAACCCAATAGATATGGATCGGAAGCAGCGCCCGCCTTAACCAACGAATCGACCCAAGGGCCGCCAATCCCAACAGGTTTGCCTAACTTCCATAAATCGTCTATGACACCTGCCCAGATTGCACATTTCTTATCAGAGGAAACGAAAATATGTTCGTTATCAGATTTATTGATATTGCCCTTCAATCCCGTCATCACCAACAGACCACGATATGAACAATAATCATTTATCTGAAGACGATGACTCGAAATAGGACGAATCTTTGCATATCCACCAGCATTCTCGGCAGGAAGTTCATAGAACGTACCACCACAATTAAACAAATCACGCTCGGTAGAAACCTCACGGCATATTCGGATAGCCTGCTTTTTCATTAAGTCACCATAACGAATATTGCCCAACGGAAGCCGCCAATGATTATTATGATCATCTATAATAAGATAAGAGCCCTTATCGACAGTCACTACTCTAGATGGTATGGCAACATGAGAACGAATAAAATCAGCAGTAGTGATATCCTGTTTCTTCACTATACTCATATTGCCGTCAAGCTCGTAATAACCTTGTTCTTGTTTATTTCCATCTTTCAAGCTAGAAGCTAGAATACCAAGACAACGTTTATTATTTCCTAAAGCATATAGCAGTCCACCTCTTGATTCATTATCAGTGATAGAAGATATGGCATTAAACATTGGTGAGGCAACGGCCTTCCTCACTTTTGAGTCGGAGTAGACAAATGATATTGTAGTCTGGGCAGCTTCTATATTATGTACTCTCACCCATTCGCCTTCTACATCATCGAAAGATAAAAATCTCGATTCACCACTAGACAAGACAACTTCACGAATACTTCTCCACTGCCCATTGCCTGATTTATCTATCTCGAATATAAAATGAACTTGATGGTCTCCATAATTCCGTAACCAACATGTACGATGATTCCAACCACCTAACAATAAAGGATCAGAGGTAGAATGAGCAGAAAGAGCTTCGTTTTGCCATACAGAAGCACAAGCATCGGTTGTTCCAAGATGAGGGAGTTGCGATAAGGAGGTAAACCATAAGTTGGACTGTGATTGCCCAGGAGCTGCTATACCACCTTTGGCTTTCCTAGTATTCAAGAACTCGCTCTTCGCAGAATCATCGCAACCGCAAACTAATCGATTATTCCAACTACAAAAATCACCAATCACTTTTAGATAAGATGATAGCGGACGGATACCGGCAGAAGTAGCAGCAGTAAATCTTTGAGGGAAGCGCCAAAACATGCCATGCATTGTCATCAGATAATAAGGTTGAGCATCGGTGCCAATATTGCGAATTCTAGGCCATTCAGTATTCCAACCATGAGCTCCGTCGTAACTATTACTAGCCTTCGGAATACGATAGAACGACCAACCTTTAGATACATCACGCACCCCAACTAAAATTGATTTATAATCCCAGCCTATCGTCCATATCGGATCGGTTTGCGAATTGGTATTACCATATATTCCACCAGGACCTGTAATATCTGTGAACTGGTTTCGACGAATCTGTTTCCACAACTTTCCATCATATTCGGCCAACACTCCAGCCTGAATACGGGGATTGACTATTGCCTCTGGACAATCCTCACCATTATTGGCATAAATATATACACCTTGCCCTGAGTAGAAGCCTTTGCCATGTACCCCTTTCAACATCGAACTTTGATAAGTAGACGCACCTTCTTTCTTCATCTGATTACCATCCTTGAACCAAGTATTTACTTTCAACGAATGAACATCGACTTCGTAAATGCCCTGTTCCATAGTAGCAATCACTACCTTATTCTTCGGATCGGTTACACTACGAGCTATAGAGGTGAAACGCCCGGGAGCAGTGCTGATAGGTATAACACGAACATTACGTTTCGAATCGATAGCGTATGGTCCAATGAAAAGCTGATTACTTTCACGATGAATCATTCTATCGGCTGGTGTACCACCTATACTTTCGATACGAGTCACTTTATTCAAATCGGTAGAAATCTCATAAAGTTTATCAGAAGAGCCAAAAGGAAGATGAGGGCCATAAGATATAGTCCACAAACGATTTGCCCATGACACCACAGCTCCTGTGCCACATTCACCTTCGTTATTAAAATTGGCTAGACAGGGATAAATACCACTTATACATTTCGGTCTCAATATCTGAGCCGAAAGTGACAGGTAGCAAAAAGGCACAACGAACAGACACAATAATCTATTCGAAGACCATATAGATAATAATCTTCTATTATTCATAATTTATCATCAAATATAAAGCGAGAGTGTATTAAAAGTCTTATAATGCTATCTTCTAAAATTCCATTTCTGGAATACAAAACTCAATACACTCTCGTTACAATCTTTACCTCTAAACGAAACTAATACCCAGGATTCTGAGTTATATTCGGATTAATCTGAATTTCAGTAGTAGGAATAGGCCACAAATATTCCTTATTATCCCATTTACGTTGAGTCAAGACCTGCACCTTACCCGCAGCTTCCATCTTACTGAAATCTGCTAGGCCATTAACGTCAATATCTGGGGCAAAAGGCCAAAACCAATCACCAGTTTTTACCACCTTGTTCAAACAATCAGTGGCCGGATATAGCATCATGTAATTACTACGATTCAATACAACCTCAGCAAGTTTCCATCGCACGATATCCGAATAACGCATATTTTCATGAGGGAATTCCATACGACGCTCTACTCTAAGTTGTGAACGTAAAGTTGCTTGATCAGAAGCAGTAAATGCAGGGTAAACAGTTGTTTGCGACTTATCCACTCCATAAGCTCTAGCGCGAACAGTATTCATGGCATCGAGCACGGACTGGTCTATCTCTCCTAGTTCTATCTTAGCCTCAGCATAAGTAAGAAGGACCTCGGCATAACGAATAATGACCTTTGGAGGAGCTACAGTATAACCATTTTGAGTCCAAGTTTCATCAATTCCTTTCTTAAATGCCAATCCATTAAACGAAGCAAATTGTTTATTGATACGAGCATCATTATTATATACCATTTTGCCAGTATTATAATTCATAATCTTCGTCGCTTCTGGTGATGGGTTGTACTCATAACCTAAGAAATTCGATCCAAACGGTACAATAGTCATACAACAGCGCGGATCTCTATTTTTAAAAGGATCATGGGAATCAAACAATGGCGACTTATCGATAGGCAGCCCATCGGTACAAGTATAGCAAGCCAATAACTCCCAAGAAGGTACCTGAGCGCACCAACCACCAGCATTACGAATGAGCAGATTCTTTACCGTATTGGCATCCTGATAACAACCGGCAACAGTCAATGAGCGTGGTATCCAGAATATAAATTCAGGAGATGTCTGTGTGCTTTGTAAGAACAAATCAGAATAGCTGGAATGAAGCTTATAAATACCTAAATCCATTACTGCCTTAGCAGCAGTTGCAGCTATCTCCCAATCACCCATATAGAGAGCAGTACGAGCTTTATATGCTAATGCCGCACCTTTTGTTATACGCTGAGCACCCGAATAAGAAGTGGGGAGAACACTTATTGCAGCATCAAAATCATCATATATTTGTTTCAAAACCGTCGTTTTCTCTGTGCGACCTATATTCAGAGCCTGACTGATATCCATTTCATCCAAAATCAAAGGTACAGCACCAAACTTCTCCACTAGTCGAGCATAAGCTGTAGCACGAAAGAAATAAGCCTCGCCCACATACTTCTTCACTGCAGTCTCGTTGGCACCATTATCAATAGCACGCTGATATTTCAGTATGATAGAATTGGCATGAACCACGGCCTTGTAAAGACGAGTCCAATATTGAGTGACGAACCAACTTTGACCATTCACTGTCGCATTTTCCAGTGCACTCAGATTCTCTCGCATTACAATATCATCCGACCAGTCTGTATTATCTTCACCATCTCTGAACCAATACCAAGAACTATATAAATCGTTTACAGCCATCTCTATTTCTTCTTCCGAAGCATACCAATTGTCTGATGAGCCACTCGACAAAGGATTCAAATCTAAGTTATGACAGGAAGATAAAAGAAGTAATCCACCTACTAAACATAAAATCTTTTTCATTATTACTCCCCTCCTATTTAAAAATTAACAGATAAACCAAATACCACCGACTTCGTAATAGGATAGCTAGCCGACCCTACCTCCGGATCCCATCCTTTTGGAAATTTACTCAAACAGAACAAATCATTACCCGATACATATAATCTCAAGGTTTTAATACTAGCTTTTTGTGTCAATTCAGTCGGTAAGGTATAGCCAAGTGTAAGATTCTTCATACGAAGATATCTACCGTTAAAAAGCCAGAAATCTGACATACATAAGTTGGCACTGACATTATTCCTAGTCAAACGAGGATATCTTGCTGCTGCATTTTGAGTATCAGTATTCTTTTCACTCCAATACTTATTTTTTATCAGTTCCGGGAAGTTACACCAATTGGCCGACAGCCCTTCAACCATTGTAGAATTGATGCGAGCCCATTGATTACCTACACCTTGAAGAACCATACCAAAATCGAATCCTTTGTATTGAGCATTGAAGTTCAAGCCAAAAGTTAAGTGCGGTAACGAACCTTTCAATAAAATACGATCGTACTCTGGAGAGATCTTTCCATCGGGTACACCATCAGGTCCGGATATATCTTTATACTTCACATCACCTACCTTAATATTATTATTTAATTTAGGCGAATTGTTCAAATCATCTTGAGTAAGGAACAAACCATCGCTTTCATAACCATACCATTGATTATACTCACTACCTTGTTTCTTTATCTGATCTCCAAGAAACTCAGTACCATTCAAATCACCCATCTTCGACTTAAAGTCTGACAGGTTGAAACCTATACTGTACTTAAAATCGCTTATTTGATCGTTCCAATTGATTTGTAAGTCAAATCCAGAAGTATGCATCTTGCCAGCATTAACACTTGGATTATCATATCCTAAGAATTTGGGTATTTCCAATGCCAAAAGCATATCTTTAGTCCTCTTATTATAATAATCAGCAGTCACACTCAAACGATTATTAAAGAATGTAGCATCCAAACCAATATCCCACGTTTCTGTAGTTTCCCATGTGATGTTTCTCACTGCATAAGCATCTTGTGCAGCCGAAGTTAACGACACAATATCTGTTCCGCTAGCAAAAAGTTGCGAACCGAAATTGATTGCCGCTTGATAAGGATAGTAACTGCCAATACGCTCGTTCCCTAATCGTCCCCACGAAGCTCTCAACTTCAAATGAGAGAGCCAATCTATCTTCTTCATAAAATTCTCTTCACTGATGACCCAGCCTGCAGATACTGACGGGAAGTTAGCCCAACGGTTATCTTTTTGGAAACGGGAGGAACCATCACGACGAAGATTCAATTCTAAAAGATAACGATCGGCAAAGCTATAATTAATACGACCGAAGAAAGAACGATAAGCATATTCGTAAGCATTTCCACTATTATCACGATAATCTTTAGGACCTAAATCTAAGTAAGGATATTCCGATAATTCATATTGATCGCGTGAAGCACTTAGATTCTCATAAAAAGAATAATAATCTTCATAACCAGCCATCGCTGCTATATTATGTTGTCCGAACGATTTTGTATAATTGACGAAGAACTGTGAGATGAGTTCATTACTCTCGTTACGATTCTCTGTCAACATCGTAGTATAGAAATCCTGCATATACCCCTTAACAGTATTTGGATCATCGGCATAAGTGTATGGGACCTGTTTACGGAATGTCTTACCTTTATCAAAATTGTAAGTAGGAGCAACTACAGCTGACAATTTCAAGCCTTCGAAAGGTTTTATATCCAACTCAGCTTTTGCACTAACCCTATTATACCATGTTTTAGATTCACCACCATCTGTTAGTCGCGCCAATACATTGGCACCATCTTTAACATCTCCCCACAGACCGTTTGACCAACGTGCAGCATAGATGGGTGGAGTTTTTCTATTATCATTATAATAAGGATTAATTAATGGGGCTTTATACAATGAGCGTTTATAGCTGACATCCAGATGAGCTTCGAGAAATTTATTAATCTGAAAGTCGTTATTGATTCTCAACATATAACGTTCATAATTCCTATTAATATATAAAGCGTTGTCTTTATCGTAACGAAAAGAGGCCTTGGTACGAACTACATTACCTCCTCCTGCTATTGTAAAAGAATGAGTTTGGCGTGAAGCAGATTTCTTGTACAACAAATCATCCCAATCGGTAATAGGATACTTATCTGGATCTTGGGCATTATAACTTAAATAATTATCTATCAAATCTTGAGAATAAACCTGATTCCATTTGCCTGCATTATTATCATTGTAACGTGTTTCATTAGTCATTGACATAAAGTCCTGAGCGCCTACATATTTTGGCATTGTGGTAGGTTTGGACCAGCCAATCTCACTACTATAAGTCATATACAAGTCATTGTTCTTTGCACGTTTTGTTGTGACTAGAATAACACCGGCAGCGGCACGAGAACCATATATTGACGCAGAAGCAGCATCTTTCAAAATAGACATGCTTTCTACATCATCGGGATTCACTTGATTGATATCACCCGGCACCCCATCGATAATGACAAGAGGACTAGAGTCACTAATAGTTGTGATACCACGTACTACAATAGATGAAGTAGCGCCGGGAGCATCATTATCACGAGTTACCGTCACACCAGATGCAGCGCCCTGCAAAGCAGTAGACAATTGAGTAGCATGACGAGATGCCAGTTCTTTATTATCAATAGCAGTTACAGCACCGGTCAAATCCTTTTTCTTCATAGTACCATAACCTACTACGACAACCTCATCAAGCACTTTAGTATCCTCATCTAAAGATATATTAAAATTCGATTTACCTTTGATTGCAACAGTTGCTGTGCGATATCCCACAGAAGTCACTTGCAATACATCATTATTGTCCACATCGGATAAAGTGAAGCGTCCGTTTAGATCTGTGGCAGTTCCGTTTTTCGAGCCTCTTATGATGACGCTCGCACCGATAATAGGGTCGCCACGACTGTCAATAACGGCACCTGTTATCTTCTTTTTCGACAGATTGGAAGAAAGTATTTGCTCAGCCTTTTCGGAAAGAACAATTTGTTTTTTCACAATCCGATATTGAATACCTGTACCTTTGAGCAATGCATTCATTATCTCGTTAATATTTTTATCCTTCATGTTGATGCTCACTCTATGGCTTAAATTGAGAGTATTACTTGCATAGATGAAAGAATAAGAAGTGTTTTTCTCTACTTGACTCAAAGCTTGCTCAATAGTCACATTGTGCAGCACATAGTCGGCATCATTCTTTTGAGAATAAGAATTCTCTATACCTATTGGATTTGTAACGAAAAGAAGCATTACAAAGCATAATTTCATAATATACTTTAATTTAGGCACTCTTTTCGAGATGTATCCTTTGTCAGTTTCAGTAATCTTCATAATTTTACAATTGAATTTATTAGTATTTTAAGGGTTAAGCTAATTCTAGTTAGCTTAACTAAATTCCAAGCAAGTATTAGTTAGCGCTTTTACTTGCTTTGGTTTTCCACAAGGAATTAGATATTAAGGACCTATTGTACTCATTTTACCTCCTTTCTTCATTATAGTCCAATCAAATTTAATTTAACCAAACATTGTATTGACATTTTTCGTTCATATTATTAGTATGATTTGTTTTATCCATTACAAGATTCCATTTCATTGGTATGGCCATCTGTAAATAACTTAATATCTGAGAAACATTTTCGTAAGTGAAGTTAGCACGGATTCTATAATCTGTTCCCGAGTTATTCTTTACATTTATCTTAACATTATAACGAAGAGAAAGTTTTCTAGCCACTTCTTGGAGAGAAGAATTTCGGAAAACTACCATACCCGACTTCCAATCTATTGTCTCATCAGCATTGACTGCAGCAAGATAAAACTTACCGTCCTTCTTATTATATGTCACTTTCTGCAAGGGTTGAATTTGCAAATGACTATCACCATGAATCATGTCAATATGTCCTTTTAATAAAGAGGTTTCAATAATAGAGTCGGAAGGATAAGAAGTAATATTGAACTTTGTACCATGCGCCATAACCTTCATCCCATTATACAAACCGACATAGAACGGATGGACTTGATCAGAATGAACCTCGAAATAACCTTCCCCAACCAATTTAACCTCACGACTATCACCATCAAAACGAGAAGGATATTTTAGTTTACTTCCCGAATTAAGCCAAATATTGGAACCATCGGGCAGTTGAAAATGACTCACCAATCCAGGAGCAGAAGAAACTTCTACCCAAGATATAGTGTTGGAGTGCAATGGTCTGAAATAAAGATAACCTAATATCAGTGAGGAGACGACAAGAGGTAATAACAATATCGCAGCAATGCGGAAATATAAATTCACACAATGAATCATATAAACCTTACGCTGATGTCGTTTGATGAGTTTCTTGTTCTTATCAAAAGCTTCGCCGGTATTGTACGACTTGTATTCCTTGATATCATTCTGCAAGGCCTTTGCCTCACGGAAAGTATTTTCTATTTGATGATTAGTGTCGGCCATATTATTGGACTTTTGTTATAAAGACACACCATTTTGATTATTACGACACAAAAACAAAAAAAATCTCTATTATTTTTTTATTCTACTTAATTAATATACATTTGCGTTATTAAAGACATTATTCAATAATGATTGAAACAAATGCTAACCATATAAACCGTGAAGACCAATTGCTCCAAGCTATCATTGAAGACAATAAGATTGCTTATGAAGAACTTTTCAAACAATTTTATGCTCCTCTCTGCGTTTATGCTAAACGATATGTAGAAGATAGAGATAGCCGAGAAGATATTGTTGAAGAAGTCTTTGCTACTATTTGGGAAAAGCGGAAAAGTATTTTGATAACATCCTCAACAAAAGGATATCTCATCACTTGCGTCAAGAATCAATGTCTCAACTTCCTACGAAAAGAAAATAATCATTTGTCCTATTGTGAGCATGTTAGAGAAGAGCACCTATCTTTTGTTGAAAACACAGAAGAACTGTTCACTCTCAACGAACTTGAAGCAATGCTCAAAATAGCTTTAGATAAGCTACCGCCTGAATACCGTATAGCTTTAGAAATGTCGTACAACAAGAATATATCCTTAAATGAAATTGCAGAAAAGATTGGGGTTTCTACAAGAACGGTAGAACGATACAGAGACAAAGCAACAGAGCTATTAAGAAAAGAGCTGAAAGATTATCTGCCTATTGCCCTATATCTCATTCATCAAATAATGCGATAATTATAGTATAAATAAAACAGAAAGGGCTGCCGATGGCAGCCCGTATCTATTTATTAAGTCTTATGAAAAATTGAGAGAAGAAGCTTCACAGCTTCGTTGTTTGTTTTAATTAAGCACACTAACTATATTTTTTAAGCAAATGAAAATATATCTTTTTTAGTCTAAGAACGTTTCTGCTTCATCGAACCGGCAAGCTCTGAAATAAAATCATCACTCATAATGCCTGTGAAGTTGATTACCGAGAATTTCTTCCGATAATTGGTCAACATCACCATTTCGACAATCGTTCCTTTATGTCTTCTCACCATAATACGACTTTCTCCAAATTTATCTTTCGAAGAGAGATATGGGTCGAAGCGGTCAGAATTCTTCTCCACTATCTTTAATGCTTCCTGATAGTAGCGAGTTGCTTTCACCTTAGCGGTGATGAGCTGCATACTCTTCAGGTTGGAGATTACTTCAGCCATGTTCTCGTCTTTCTCTACGGCATCTACTTTCAATATCTGTTTCATCATCGTAGGACTGATAGTGATACAAGAGAGATTGGCGTCACTTTTATGTTCTGCCATGAATCTTGTAGCAAAATCCTGAGCCGCTACCGTAACAGAAAGAACTGTCATCAATAAAGTCAAAAGAACGCTCTTCATATCATTCATTCATCACTGAATCGGGTTCTACCTTCATACTGTCGGCAGGAGCCTGAGCCTGTGATTTATTAATTTCATCTGATAATATCGACAATGCTGAAGAAACTTTCTTGTAAGCCACATTCGGATCGTCGTAAGTATCTTTATAATTATTATAGTTATAGTCGAGTGCATCATTTTGGAACAACGTGCGCTGTGCTACATTTCCCAACATCAGGAAAGCGGCAACTACAGCTGCTGCACGGAACAAAGGTCTGAAACGACTCACCAATGTCAAGCGTTTAGCTTTAACCACCAGTTTGTTTTCTACCTTTGCCAAGATACGGGCATCAAAATCAGCACCCAATCCTTCGGCCTGTTCCTCACTCTGATAAACAAATAGATCCTTATAAGGCAATAGCTCTGCCGGAACTTCACTGTGAGTGAAGAAATCGCGCAACTGGCGTTCTTCCTCGAGAGAAGTTTCGCATTTCCAGTAACGCTCCAACAATTGTTCAATATTCTTATAATCCATATCCGTCTATCGCTAAAAATTTTTCTTTTACTTTCTGTCGTGCTCTAAACAGCGTCACTTTTACTTGTTCTTCTGTTATTTGCATGACCGTTGCAATTTCTTTATAATTCTTTCCTTCGATATCCCGAAGCTGTAGCACAGCTCGTTGTTTCTCTGGAAGTTCGTTAATCAATCGGTGAATGAGCTTCATTCTTTCGGCTTTCACCAATTCATTATAGGGTCCCGATGCATCACTCGCTTCTTCCATCTCCGGTGTCAGTTCCACATGATTGGCATCCATCTTCTCGCTTCTATCGATTGCCAGATTTTTTGCAACCGTGAGGCAGAAAGCCTCAATAGAATCGAACTTAGACCACTCGTCACGCTTACTCCACACTCTCAACATAGTATCCTGCACGACATCTTCTGCTTCAGCCCTATCCAGGGTAATTCGAAGCGCCAACCTAAAGAGTTTATCTTTAAGCGGCAATATGTCTTTACGGAAGCTAATTTCTTGCATCTCTATAATAATGACGGTTGAGGGGGAGAAAAGTTACAGAAGAAGTGCAACTTTTTTAAAATTATTTTTTGATATGAGTTCCACTAGTGGAATTAATCGCTGAAGCAGAGGTGATTACAACTTCTTCTACACCAGAAGAAATTGCAGAAAAAGCATTCTCTAATTTAGGAATCATCCCTCCTTGAATTACTTTTTCGGCAACAAGACGCTGAAAATCTTCTTGATTGATAGAAGATATAACACTGTCGTCATCGTTTTCATCACGAAGCACACCTTTCTTTTCGAAACAGTACATCAGCGTGACATCAAAGTAAGAAGCGAGTGCTTTGGCCGTTTCGCCGGCAATGGTATCGGCATTGGTATTCAATATATGTCCTTCTCCATCATGGGTCAGGGGAGCCATTACCGGTACTATACCTTTATTAATAAGATAAGAAAGCATTTCACCATCTACCTTTTCGACATCACCGACAAAGCCGTAGTCTACATCTTTTACTGGACGCTTCACCGAGCGAATAGCGTTCATATCTGCTCCGGTAAGGCCCAAGGCGTTGATGCCTATAGACTGAAGTTGTGCAACGATAGTCTTGTTAACCAATCCGCCATAGACCATGGTGACAATCCGAAGCATTGATTCGTCGGTAATACGGCGGCCATTCACCATCTTCGTTTCAATGCCAAGATCGGCTGCCAACTTGGTTGCCGAACGGCCACCACCATGCACCAACAATTTCTTTCCTTCTATTGCGGCAAAGTCCGATAATAACAGACGGAGAGAAGCATCGTCTTCGACGACCTTCCCTCCCACCTTGATAATAGTAAGTTTCTCTTTCATTATTTAGATGATAATATATATCACTTTTTTTACTCCAGATAAGTATAGCCATACAAGCCGCTTCGATAGTTGGATAGAAATTCTTTTCCTTCCTCGAGCGATATTTTTCCTTCTTTGACAGATTTAGTCACCCATGTTTCGAGAGTTCTTACCAAGCGCTTCGGACTGTACTGAACATAGTCGAGTACTTCGGCAACGGTTTCACCGTCGATAATCTGATCGATGGTATAGCCTTTTTCGTTGACCGAGACATGAATAGCATTGGTATCGCCAAACAGATTGTGCATATCGCCCAATATCTCTTGATAGGCACCAACAAGAAAGACTCCGATGAAATAGGGTTCTTTACCTTTCAAGTTGTGTATCGGCATAAAGTCGTTCACTCCTTTAGGAGAAATGAAATTGGCAATCTTTCCATCCGAGTCACAAGTGATATCCTGCAATGTTGCCGAACGATCGGGTTTTTCATCGAGACGTTGGATAGGCATGATAGGGAATATCTGGTCGATAGCCCAAGAGTCGGGTAGAGATTGGAAAATAGAGAAGTTACAGAAGTACTTATCGGCAAGCAGTTTCGACAAGCCACGGAATTCATCGGGAGCATGCTTCATGCCTTTAGCTATCATATTTACTTCTCGAGTGATAGACCAATAAAGACGTTCTATCTTGGCACGAGTAGCCAAGTCTACCAGTCCGTGGCTGAATAAATCGAGCGCTTCTTCCCTTATCTGCTGGGCATCGTGCCAGTCTTCGTACATTCTACCTTGGTTTACGGTATCCCAAATATTGTACATCTCTTGCAACAGCTCATGATCTTTCTCGGTCACCTCTTCGTCTTCATCCCACTCGGGAAGCGAAGCGGTTTCGAGCACTTCGCAAATCAGCACCGAGTGATGAGCGGTGAGCGCTCTTCCACTCTCGGTAATAATATTGGGATGAGGTATTCCATTCTTATCGCTCACATCGACCATTGTTGAAATGGAGTCGTTGACATACTCTTGCAGCGAATAATTCACACTACTTTCGCTACTCGAAGAACGGGTACCGTCATAGTCTACTCCCAATCCACCGCCGATATCAACAAACTCTACAGCAAAGCCCATCGAATGAATCTGAACATAGAATTGGGCCGCTTCACGAAGTGCGGTTTTGATGCGACGTATCTTAGTAACCTGACTGCCGATATGGAAATGAATCAGTTTGAGGCAATCTTTCATTTCTTTCTCTTCGAGGAAATGAAGGGCCTCAATCAATTCGCTTGATGTAAGTCCGAACTTACTGGCGTCGCCGCCCGACTCTTCCCATTTGCCGCTACCCGACGAAGCTAACTTGATACGGATTCCAATGTTGGGACGTACATTGAGTTGTTTCGACATCTTGGCAATGAGCTTCAGCTCGTTCATCTTCTCTACGACGAGGAAGATACGTTTGCCCATCTTCTGAGCCAGCAATGCAAGTTCTATATAGCTTTCGTCCTTATATCCATTACAAATAATTAATGAGTCGGTATCGGCATTCACAGCGATAACAGCATGCAGTTCGGGTTTCGAACCCGCTTCCAAACCCAGATTGAACTTTTTGCCATGGCTGATGATCTCTTCGACAACAGGACGCATCTGATTCACTTTGATAGGATAGATAATAAAGTTCTGAGCTTTATATCCATACTCATCCGAGGCCTGCTCAAAACATTTGGCTGTAGCCTCGATACGATTGTCCAAAATATCAGGGAACCGTATCAACATCGGGGCTGTTACATCTCGCAACGCCAACTCATCGACAAGATCCTTCAGATCGACAGGAGCACTACCTTTACGGGCAGTCACTTCAACGTGACCTTTCTCGTTAATAGCAAAATAGGGAGAACCCCATCCATTGATGTTGTAGAGTTCTTCGGAATCTTCTATACGCCACTTTCTCATTTTAATTCTTTTATTCGATTCTTTTTATTTATGGTTGATTATTAACTGTTGCAAAAGTAGATATTAATTATGAATAACTCAATGAGTTATGTTTAAAAGTTGTTGTAAACGAACAACAGACTGGGCTACTTGCGATCGAGTCTCCAGCTTGCTTCCATCAAAAGTATATTCGGCCTGGGTATAGATAGGCAGACGTTGCTCTAATGCCGAAGCAATAAAAGCCTTCAATTCATCGTCTGATTTACCTTTTATAGAAGGTCTGTTCATCGAAGCTATCTTCAAGCGGATAAAGAGTACCGACTGACTGACATCCAAAAACACCGTATCTCCCATGCTCTTCATATAATCCATATTATCGAAGAAACAAGGAGTGCCGCCTCCGGTAGAAACAACAACGTCTTCGAATTCGCTCACCTCATGAAGTGCATTCTTTTCAATTTGGCGAAAAGCAGCCTCACCACGCTCGGCAAATAGCTGCGAGATTGTTTTATGAAAGCGCTCCTCGATATACCAATCAAGGTCGACAAACGACAGATTCATCGCCTTGGCAAAAGCCTTTCCCAAAGTTGTTTTGCCAGCACCCATATAACCAATTAAGAATATTCGAATCATTATTTCGACAATTTGGTACAAAATTAATGATTAAAACGAAATTCGTCGTATCTTTATCCGATAAAATAGAATTTTTATGGCAAAACAGAAATATTATGTCGTTTGGGAGGGATTAAATCCGGGTATTTATACCAGTTGGACCGATTGTCAGCTTCAAACGAAGGGAGTGAAAGAGGCTAAATTCAAATCTTTCGATTCCATCGAAGAAGCACGACAAGCTTTTGCGGGTTCACCGGCAGATTATATCGTCCGAAAAGCCTCATCCTCTCACACCTCTTTGTCTTCTGCCGAAAGAGTTTTGCCAAAAGAAGTCGAACAAAACAGTCTGGCTGTTGATGCAGCCTGTAGCGGCAACCCCGGGAAAATGGAGTATCGAGGAATACATATTGCCAGTGGACAAGTAGTATTCCACTTCGGTCCTATATTCGGTACTAATAATATAGGAGAATTTCTTGCCATTGTCCACGGGCTAGCACTCATCAAACAAAAAGGCTTCGACATGCCTATCTATAGCGACAGCCGCAATGCCATCGCTTGGGTCAAAGCCAAGAAATGCCGCACTAAGCTAGTACGAAACGCCAAGACCGAAAAAGTCTACGAACTTATCGAACGTGCCGAATCATGGTTGAAGAGCAACACATATTCTACCCACATCATGAAGTGGGAGACTTCCAAATGGGGCGAAGTACCGGCCGACTTCGGAAGAAAATGACTTCAGACCTCTTGGCAAAATAATGAAAAACATAACCGATTAAGAATAACATTATATTTTACTTGAACGTTCGAAACTATGAAAGAAAAACTAAGTATGAATAGCGAATTCTCCGAATGGATAAAAAACATCAAAAGAGAAATACGCAGTGCACAAATAAAAACAGCTGTTAAGGTCAATAGTGGACTACTCCACCTATATTGGAATCTTGGTAAAGAAATAACCGAACGGCAGAAAACCTCTAATTGGGGTGATGGCTTTCTCAAAGAACTCAGTCGAGAATTGATAACAGAATTTCCTAATATGAAAGGATTCTCTTATACCAATATTAGATATATAAGACAATGGTATCTATTTTATAATCAGAACCATACAATTTGCCAACAAGTTGTTGGCAAATTAGGCGAAGAGATTTTCTTTTCTGTTCCATGGGGACACCATTTATATATTATGTCATCTTGTAAGGATCTTAATAAAGCAATATTTTATCTGCAAAAGACAGTAGAGAATGGATGGAGTAGAGCCGTTTTACTTAATTTTCTTGACACTGATCTATATGAACGCCAAGGTAAAGCCGTAAATAACTTTTCTAAATTTCTTCCTAATACGCAAAGCGAATTAGCACAGCAAACTTTAAAAGATCCTTATACATTCGATTTTATCACTCTAACTGATGATTACAAAGAACGAGAACTCGAAGATGCTTTGACTGGCAATATCACCCACTTCCTAATAGAACTAGGTCAAGGCTTTGCCTATGTAGGTCGCCAAGTTCCACTTGAGATAGGCGACGAAACTCTTTTTGCAGACCTTCTATTTTACCATCTTGACCTACGATGTTATATTGTTATAGAACTTAAAGCAAGTAAATTCAAGCCCGCCTTCATAGGTCAGTTGGGTACTTATATTAGCGCCATCAATCATCTGAAAAAGAAACCTGGCGACAATGACACCATAGGTCTTATCGTTTGTAAAACCAAAAATGACGTAATGGCTCAGTATTCTTTAGAATCCAGTAGCCAGCCTATTGGAATATCTGAATATGAGTTATCAAAACTCATCCCTGACAATTTCAAGAGCCAATTACCATCTATTGAAGAAATAGAAAATTCGATACGCAATATGGACGATAATTAAGTCATTATCATTTGAAAGCATCCATTGCAGCAGTAGGTCTACCTTGATTGTCGAAAGCACAGAGTGAGTACTTGCTCCAATCGAAAAAGCCTTCGGGCTCCCAATAGAATACGCCGAGACATTTATGGATGCCAGCCAGCTTTGTCTTACCAATGATGCTACTCAAGAAATACTTGGCAGTAGTGGCATCATCCCACGGCATGCCGATTTCGGTAACCATCACCGGAGTGTGATAGGTCTTATCAATCCATTCGATATTCTCCATGCAATTCGAGATAAACTTATTGCAGGCAGCCATCTTATCCTTATCAAAGCCTTCGTAATAGGAAGGATAGAGCGACATACCTATCACATCCCACTTGCCACCATTGGCTTTCAATCGGCCGAAGAAACGTTTGAAAGCATCGATATTATATCCGTTGTCGATATGAACAATGACTTTGGCCTTAGGAAAGACTGATTTCACCGCATCATAACCGGCATTACTCAGCGCAGCATAATTATCGAAATGATTGGGTCTACCGTCTTTGTTCTCATCCCAAATCCATACGCCACCATCGGGCCAAAGCATGCCATTGGTAGTTTCATTGCCCACCTGCACCCATTCGGGAGTGATGCCGTTGCGTTTCAGCAAGCCGAGCACATCTTTAGTATGATTGGCCACAGCCTGTTTGAGCTGCTCCATATTATAATCTTTCCAAGCAGCCGGTTTCACTTGTTTGCCAGGATCTGCCCACCAATCGCTATAATGAAAGTCTATCATCAGCCGCATGCCGAGTTTCTTTGCCCGTTTGGCTTTGACCAGCAAGTCCTCTTTGCCATTCCATCCATCTTTCGGATTCACCCAAACACGAAGTCGGATAGCATTCATGCCCAAACTCTTGAGGAGCGACATACATTCCATCTCTTTGCCTTCGGCAGTATAGAACTTCTTACCCTCCTTCTCCATCTGAGTGACCCAACCTACATCAGCACCTTTGGCAAAAGCAGGTATACTATTGACTTTACTTTTCTTTATAAGATGTTCAGAATCGGCAGCGAACGATGCTGTAGACAGCAGCATCAGGCCTAGAATAATTGTCAGTCTTGCGATAATTTTCATGTTGTATAAAGGTTAGTTCGAGAAGTAAAGATAGAAAGAATCGATGAAAAGAGGAAAAGAATAAAGAGAAAATAAAGAAAAGCTGCGTTTATCGCCCCCAAAAACCTATCAATTCATTACAAATAATATCATTCATAAAGCACTATAATTCAACACCTCACGAAGAGTTATAAGAATAAAGCTTGTATTTATTAAAATAAAGCTTGTATTTTAATAAATAAAGGCTTTGTTTTAAAAAACAAAGCCTTTATTCTTAGAATGGTTCTTTATGATTCAACTTTCTCTTCTTGAAGAAACCATATTTATTCAAAGTAGAGAAACAAAATTATATTAGAGCATCTCTGCTCTGTATCTTCCTATCTACAACTCAATGACCAATGACTGACGTGGCGTCAGTTTCAATTGGTTTGCCAAAGTAATATTTGCATCGGTCAGAATATCACGACCTTGGTTTTTATCACCAAGAATCTCTTTATATACTTCTACCGGAACAGAAGCTTCTTTATCGGTTCCGTTGAGAATGACCAATACTGATTTGCCGTTATACTGACGAGCAAAAGCATAAACGCCATTTTGAGGGATGAACTGTGTCATAGTCCCCCTCGAGATGACTTCATTGCCTTGACGCCAATGTAGGAGACGACGGAAGAAATTATATGATTCGTTTTGTGTTGCTGTTCTACCTGCCGAAGTGAAAGCGTCTTGCTTGTCGCCCATCCATCCGCCAGGGAAATCTTTGCGAACATTACCATCGGTCACAGCCTTTGTGCCGTTGAGCATAACCTCTGTACCATAATAAAGTTGAGGAATGCGGTGAGTAGTGAGCAGCAAAGTAAGGGCTTGTTTGAGCATCGGCAAGTTCTGCCCATCTGCCAAGAAGCGATCGGTATCATGATTCTCGAGGAATGCCAAGATAGAACTGGTATTAGGATAAAGATAATCGTAAACGAAACTGTTGTAGATTCGTTCCAATCCTTCTCCATTGATAGTTTGTTCGTTCTTCACTTTTGCCATACGAGTCATGAAACTGAAGTCCATCACCGTTTTGAGATTACTGTTGCGAGGAGCCGAGAGTTTAGAATCTTTCTGCCACCAAGCAGTATAGGCAGGCTCTTCGCCCCATGTCTCACCAACGGTATTGAAGTTAGGATATTCTTCGTTCAGCTCTTTCTGCCAATTGCTCATGGCATCATAATCGGCGTAGGGGTAAGTATCTTGACGGATGCCGTCAATATCGGCATACTCTATCCACCACATACTATTCTGAACAAGATACTTATAGACATGAGGATTGCGTTGATTCAAATCGGGCATAGAAGGAACAAACCAACCATCAACCATCTTATCAAAATCGAACTTCGAAGCATAGGGGTCGACATGCGGAGTCAACTTGAACGAAGTCTGCACAAAATGATTCTTATAATCGGAATAGTTGAACCAATCTTTCGACGGCATATCCTTAATCCATTGATGCTCTACGCCGCAATGATTGAACACCATATCCATCACTACTTTAAGCCCATGTCGATGAGCCTCAGCAATCAAATTACAATATTCTTCATTCGTACCGAATCGACGGTCTATCTTATAATAATCGGTTGTAGCATATCCATGATAAGAACCACCTTCCATATCATTCTCCAAGACAGGAGTGAACCAAAGAGCTGTAACGCCCAAGTCGTTGAAATAATCGAGATGTTTCTCAATGCCTGCGATATCGCCACCATGACGACTATTAGGATTGCTACGATCTACTTGATAGGCGGACATTCCTTTTATATTATCGTTCTTTGGGTTGCCGTTGGCAAAACGGTCGGGCATGAGCAGATAGAGCACATCGCTCATATCAAAGCCCTTATGATCAGAACCAGCTCTTTTACGTTCTTTCAGCTCATAATCGGTAGACCACGATTTGCCACCAGGAAGTTTGAAGTCGAGTTTCATCTTGCCGGGTTTGACAGCCTTATCAAGATGAAGGTAAACGAGCAGATAGTTTTCGCTTTGCAACCGAACGATGCTGTCGACAGCCACACCAGGATAGTTGACACTCACCTTAGCACCGGCAATACGATTGCCATAGACCATCAGCTGAAGCTGCGGACTATTCATACCGGCATACCAAAATGGCGGGTCTATCTTATTAATGTTTCCTGCGAATGCACTCATCGACAGTAAAGTTAGTAAAATATATAAAATCTTCTTCATGATATTTTCTAATTAATAATTATCACTTCACTCTTTTTATTTGAACGAAGTATAAATTTTAAATTCGTGAGCTGGTACAGACACTGCTTGAGCAGACGACGTTACTGATATCGTACTGCCACCAAAATAATCGTACCATGTACCAGTCTCTCCAAACGGGGCAGAAATAGAAATGGTGCTATCGGTGAAATTACCTACAACAACCAGGCGTTTGCCATCGGCAGCTTGCAAAGAGATGCTGCGGCCCTGACTCCAATAAGTTTGTGTCACATTCCAACTCTTGAAAGCCGACTGACTGAATAGTTCGGGGTTGGCATTGCGCAATGCCAGCAATTTGCTGTAAGCATTGTAGAGTCCTTTCCGTTCGGTCACATTAGCATAGTCCCATTTCACCGGTTTCGGATCGGTACGATGAGAGTCGGCAACTTCTGTCGCAGTATAGTTACTGTTGATAGAATAGTCGTATCCCAATTCGCCCATCTGCCAAATCATCTTTGGGCCAGATACGGTAAGGAAGAAAGCAGCGTTGGTAGCCAGCTGTTTCATACGGTCGGCAATACTTGTTTTAAGAGTACCAGAGCCCCATTGAGTCTGTTTGTATCCCATACGTTCCTCGTCATGGCTTTCCATATATCCTACCCAACTGCCAGCAGGCATCGTCGTATTCCAGGTAGTAAGGTCGCCAAACGAACTATCACTTTGATAACCCATTGCCGATTGACAATAAGCATTATTCAGCTTGCGCCAAGTTTTGATACCATCTTCGCCAAGCGCCTTCTCTTCAGTCTGATTGCAGAAATGCTCACAAATCATTACTGCATTAGAATTGGCCTCTTTGATAGCCGAATGATAATCTTTGAGAATAGCGATACGGGTAGCATCATAGTTGCTTGCTGTCGACTCTGTACTACTTTGATTGGTGAAACCTTTTGTAAAGTCGAAACGGAAGCCATCAATCTTATATTCGGTAAGTAGATACTTGAGATTGCGTTTGATGAAAGCCCTCGTCACAGCCGATTCGTGGTTGAAGTCGTTGTAATAAGAGTAAGGATGCGGAGCCACAGTATTGAAGTACGGATTGTTTGAAGAAGGGCGGCTATTGGTAGAATCCCAATAGAGTTTGACCAACGGACAGTTGCCGGTAGCATGATTATAAACAACATCGAGTAAAACCCCCATTCCACGTTGATGACAGGCATCAATGAACTTCTTATACATATTGTTGGTACCATAAGCCTTATCCATTGCAAAGAAGAAACATGGATTATAGCCCCAGCTATTGTTTCCATCGAACTCCTGAACAGGCATCAACTCAATGGCATTCACACCAAGAGTTTTGAGATAATCGAGCTTCTCGATAGCCAAAGCCAGATTGCCCGAAGCCTCTGTACCGGTAGAAGTGAAGTCGCGAAGCAACATCTCGTAAATCACCATATTATCAGCGTTACTGATAGAGAAGTTGCCTACGTTCCACGAATAACTCGGTTCCGTTATTTGGAAGACAGAGACAATGCCACTGGCTCCAGTAGGATAAGTTTTGTTATCAGTATAGACCGAAGACGAAATATACGAGTCATTATCCGGATCGAGAATCTTATGGCAATAAGGATCGCCAAGCGTTGTTTTCGTCCCATCGGCATCCCATACACAATATTGGAAACCATATTCTTTGGAAGCATCGAGATTGCTGAGCGTAATCCACCAGCAACCGGCAGTATTATCACGATACATCTGACTCTTCGTATCATTGCTCAGCGTCCAATTGTTGAAGTCGCCCACTACATGAGCATAGCTTTTGTGTGCGCCGTTTTTATCTTTATCATATAAGACAAGAGTCACACTTTTCTTGTCGCTACCTATATTAATACCATATTCCAACCCCGTAGGCATTGTCTTTTCAACAATAGCGCTAGGAGAGAATGCTTTGTACTTATCATCGGTCACCGTAACAAATGAATCGCTATCTATACCTTTCTTCGTTCCGTCACTGCTACGTATCACAATACCTAGTTTGGTAACCGGCGTTGTTCCGGAGCCAAACCAACTGCGAATAGATGATGACAACGTAATACTCCAAATATTGGTATCTTCTTTTGTCATCTTACATTTAGCAAGATTGGTAGACCAATCGGCTGGGACATACATCCAAGTGCCGTCGGATACCACACCAATATGGATATATACTTCTCCAGTATAGCCATAAAGGGCAGATGAAGAAGGTGCTTTGAAAGTAATCTTCAAAGGCTGGTCGGCATTGGGAGCAGATGGCGAATAGTTGAGACCATCGTAGATCTTCTCTTCCTGCTGCGGTTCATCATTGTTCGAAGATGAGCACGAGGTAGCAACCCAAAGAAGTAAAAGTAGTGTAAATAATTGATTCAAATATTTCATGGTAATCGAAAATTGAAATTAAGCAAAATGTCCGGGAAGCAATACATTTTTAAGCTCTTGTATGCAGCCCGGACATTGCTAATACCTATTTATAAACTGTCTCTTATTCTATTTCTAACGTGTAAGTCAGCTTATCAGGATTATTCAAGTTGACAGTAACCAAATACTTGCCAGCCTTAGTAATCTTAAGATTGTCGCCACCAGGTTTCAGTATACCATCGGAACCACCCCAGTTGATATCCCAACCGTGATTAGCACGGAACTTAATCTGACCTTCAGCAAATGTTACCTCAGCTGTGAATGTTTGCTTAGCTGTGTTGAAAGTCATATCAACTTCTTTAGTTCCCCATCCATTTACTTCGCTACCAGCATCACCAACAATCGACAAAACATTGAATGCAAAGTTCTTTGTCAGTTTCATTGTAGATGTATCGAAAGTAAAGTTGTAGAATTCATTAGCTTTATAGCAGCTGATATTGCCACCTTTGCCCAATTGTAATGTAGTTGGATCATCTGTAGCAGGAGCTTCTGGCATACCCCAATCGTTATCCCAGTTGGGAGCAGGAGTAATCTTCCATCCATTAGCAACTTTAGAACCGAAATCGATAATACCACTATAGATTGAGTTACTCTCAAAGCTGAAGAGGAACAAATCCTTATCATGGCTCCAACCGTTATAGTCGCCAACAATATATACCTTAGGATATACTACCTCAGTACTATAAGGAGTGACAGTAGCAGTAACTACAGGAGAAGTTATAGTACTAATTGTAGGTGCAGCAGTTTCGCCATCAGCAGTTGCCAATATTCTAAAATATACTGGAGTTGCTGTACCCGGAGTCACCTTATTATTAATAAGTATAGAATTGATTGCGGCATTAGTTACAGGAATTGTTGTTGCTCCCGTCAGAGCTTTGCCCAAATCGACTTCTTTTGCAAAATCTTGTGTCAATGATGCATGCAATACATAAGTAGAGGCCAAATTCAATCCCCAATTGGCAGCTGTAAAGTTGAAATCAGAGAATGTTGCGTCTGCTTTATCTTTTGTCAGTGTATAAGCATTGCTCAATGCTGCCAAAGTAGGAGCAGTAACCTTTGAT
>DAIUBN010000012.1:0-31052 GCA_036846645.1 Bacteroidaceae bacterium
GCAATTTGCCAAGAAGATTCTCTCTTGAGCCAATATGGGTATAATTTCTCATTGTAATGACAGGATAAAGAAGAATTTGAAAGTCAGGACGGGTATCGTTATCATACATATTTGCACTAGTTGCTGCTAGATGTCCACCAGCCGAAGCACCCATAATGCCAACTTCATGAGGATTGATATTCCAAGCTTTGCAATTCTGACGTGCAAGACGGATAGCCTGATGAACGTCAGCCAAAGGGATATTGTAATGCTCGTTAGGCAAGCGATACTTCAATACGATAAATGTTACATCATTAGCATTCATCCAACTTGCCATATCGTGACCTTCGTAGGTTACACATTCACCCATATATCCACCTCCAGGGCACATGATAATGGCTTTACTACCTGGTTTGGAAGAAGGATAGACAGTCATTGAAGCTTTAGAAATGTTCACAATGAAATTGGGTGCTGTACGCACTTCATCACCTTTCAAACCATTTTCTTCTGATACTCCATCAGGCCAAAGGTTGACAACAATAGGTTTCTGTGCCATCAACACTGATGGCACAGATATAAGAAATAATAAGATGAATCTTTTAATAGAAATATTCAATTTCATTTTTTTGTTGATTTTACAAAGAACCAGATTAATGCGATATAAGCTATCAACGAAGCCAATTCTGAAAGTGGATTGGCAAGCCAGCCTTCATTAATAATATTGATACCACAGAAACGCATAATGGCACTGACAACACCCATCAAAGCACCGCCGGCAATGAAACCTGATGCAATGAGAGTACCTTTCTCGCCCCGCTCTTTATTGACTGCAACATCTTTTGTACGACTTGTAACGTACCAATTGATAGCACCACCGATAACCAATGGTATATTAAGTTGAATAGGAATAAACATACCTAATGCAAAAGCCAAAGCAGGAACTTTAAAGTAAGTCAAAACAATAGCCAGCACAGCACCGATAGCATAGAGCAACCAAGGAGCACCGGCTCCATTCATCAATGGTTCGATAACAGCTGCCATAGCATTGGCTTGTGGAGCAGCAAGTTGTCCGGTTGTGAAACCGTATGTCTTATTCAATATTATCATTACACCACCAACAGTAGCAGCCGATACCAAAGTACCAAGGAACTTCCATGTCTGTTGTTTGGCCGGAGTAGTGCCAAGCCAGTAACCAATCTTCAAATCGGTGATGAAACCACCCGCCATAGACAATGCGGTACAAACTACACCACCCATAATGAGAGCGGCAAGCATACCAGCCGGACCTTTCAATCCAACAGCAACCATCACCACAGAAGCCAATATCAAAGTCATCAATGTCATACCCGAAACAGGATTCGAACCAACAATGGCGATAGCATTAGCTGCAACAGTAGTAAAGAGGAAAGCAATAATGGTGACCAATAAGATGCCAGCAATAGTAAACAGAATATTTCCACCCATCACACCGAAGTAGAAGAATAGCAATACCAATATAATAGTAACGATAGAGCCTACTGCAATAATCTTCATCGACAAATCACGATTGGTGCGTTGTACAGCTTCTTGAGTTGCACCTTTGCCTTTCATTTCTTTGGCAGCGAGTCCGACAGCACTACGAATAATGCCCCAAGACTTCACAATACCAATAATACCAGCCATGGCGATACCACCAATACCGATACTCTTACCGTATGCCTTAAAGATATCTTCGGGGCTCATTGCTCCAACAGCCTGAGTGATACTCGGATCCCACATATTGAGTACAGTATCATGGAAGATATAAGACATACCCGGAACGATGATCCACCAAACGCTGAGAGAACCTATAACGATAATAGAAGCATATTTCAAGCCGATGATATAACCTAAACCAAGAACTGCGGCACCGGTATTGACTTTGAATACCAACTTCGCTTTGTCGGCTACAAAAGTTCCCCATTCGCAAACACGAGTAGTGAAACACTCATTCCACCAACCGAAAGTAGCAACAATAAAATCATAAAGTCCACCAACAAGACCAGCTATCAACAACGGTTTAGCTTGATTGCCACCTTTCTCACCCGACACTAGCACCTGAGTAGTAGCCGTCGCTTCGGGGAAAGGATATTTGCCGTGCATATCGCTGACAAAGTATTTTCTAAAAGGTATGAGAAAAAGAATGCCAAGTATACCACCGAGGAGAGAACTAAGAAATACTTGAATGAAAGAAACACTCATCTCCGGATATTTGGCCTGCAAAATATATATGGCAGGTAAAGTAAAGATAGCACCAGCAACAATAACGCCAGAACAAGCACCGATACTCTGAATGATGACATTCTCGCCCAATGAATTCTTACGTTTTGCAGCACTAGATACTCCGACAGCAATGATTGCTATAGGGATAGCAGCTTCGAACACCTGTCCAACTTTTAATCCTAGATAAGCAGCGGCTGCCGAAAACAATACCGCCATACAAATACCCCAAGAGACCGACCAGCCATTCACTTCGGGATAATTCTTTCCCGGATCCATAATAGGATGATAGGTTTCACCCGGTTTCAGCTCACGAAAAGCATTATCAGGCAGATTGACTGCCTTCTTCTCATCTTCCATAATATTTTAAATTTAAGTTTATGGGTTTATATTAAAATTAATTCTCTCTATAATATATTAATGTATCAATCGTCATATTCCGTGGTATCAACTATTCCGGCACCACGTAATGCTTCGCGGCGTTCTACACAAGTCCCGCATTTTCCACAATGTTTGTCTAGACCTTTATAACACGACCATGTTTCGGCATAATTAATACCAAGTTCCTTACCATGACAAGCAATATCTGTCTTAGTAATAGTAGTATAGGGCGCCAGCAGTTTGATATGTTTGAAAGTACCGCGCTGCATCGTCTCATTCATTGAATCGATGAATGAAGTACGGCAGTCAGGATAAATAGTATGATCACCAAAATGATTGGCAATCATCACATTCTCCAAATCGTAACTTTCGGCAATACCACAAGCTATAGACAACATAATACCGTTGCGAAAAGGAACAACAGTCGACTTCATATTATCACTCGAATAATGACCTTCGGGAATAGCATTGGCACCTTCTAGCAGGGAACTTTTAAAATAGTCATGTATAAAATGAAGAGGAATTACAATATGTTTGATTCCTAATCTATCGCAATGAAGTTTGGCAAAAGGAATTTCTTTTGCATTATGATTAGCACCATAGTCGAAAGAAACGGCTAAGGCAATCTGTTTTTGATATTCATAAAGCATGGTTACGCTGTCCATGCCGCCACTTAATATTAATAATGAATCTTTTTTCATAAGGGGCAAAGATAATGCAAACCGAGTGCAATACAAAATAAATGAGGAACGAAATTAATTTTTATGCGTGGCGAAGTTTATCTTACTTCATTTTAGTCATCTTTTACTAAATAATATGAAACGCTAATTCCATTTGCACTAAATTAATAAAAATAAAATACCAGATATAAAGATTATTCCCTATCTTCGCAGCCGCAAACATTAAATAATTAAGTAAAATGAAAAAGATAATTTTAAGTGTCACCTTAGCTTTATTTGCTTTCTGCGGAACATTCGCACAGAGAGATGGTGGACGTATGCCACAACAAAAAGCAGCATCTCCATTAGAAATTGTTCAGAAAGTATATCCTTCGGCAACAAAAATAGTTACTATCAATGATGTATGGAGTAAGGCAGTTGACAAAAAAGGCAAAGTACTAGGTTATGCTGTCAATAGTACCGATTATACTAAAGATGTACGTGGTTTCAGAGGTCCCGTACCGGTATTGATTGTAACAGATAAAGCTCAGAAAGTAAAGAAAGTAGCTATTCTCGAGAATCACGAGACACCACAATATCTTTCTAAAATAGCTAAAGCCGGACTATTGGATAAATGGAATGGAAAAACGATCAAACAATTGAATAGTACCGAGGTTGATGCAGTAACTGGTGCCACTTTCTCTAGCAAAGCCATAATCAAGAATGTTCAGACAATGGGCAAAAAGGCAAGCGCAAAGAAACCTAAATAAGGAAATAAGATAAGTAGAATAATCTCTACATTACAATAAAGAAGATGTATCGAAGCTGATACATCTTCTTTTTTTATGCTCCTACGACTTTCACCTGGTCTTATCTTCAGTCCAATTCTCTATCATTCAGATTATTAATCCTGACGAAGCAATGACTTGGTATAGTATGAAGTTGTATAACGAACACACTATCAAGACGATAATACTAGCAGCGGAAAAGCGAAGGCCGAAACACACCAAGTCTCGGAGGGCTATGATATTTGAATCGTAGGCCGATGAGACTTCAATCGAGAGCCTTCACTCCAAGTCTCGTCAGCTGATGAGACTTGGAGAATATGCTGATGAGAATAGACTCTACACACCTCAAGAAGACAGGGAAAAATCGTATGGAAGTTTATAAATATTCTTCTGTATGTTTCACTGAAAACTTCTTAAAGTATTTGTAAATACTTCCATACGATTCATTTGAAACATACAGGAGAAAATCTCATCGGGCAATACCAAAATATTATTTCATTGAAAAAGAGCTATTTATACACTATTCGACTATACCAAGTCAAGGCCGTTCCAAGCATATCTCACTGATAGAAAACTCTTTCCACTGAAGATAAGGCCAGATGAAAGTCGTAGGAGTAAAATGACTCATAAAAACAAGATAGGATGCATCGGTCTGATACATCCTATCTCTTGTTATATGAATACAGCTACCAATCAAAAAACTATTCTTCTGCTTTCTTAGCTTTTGGAGTTTTTGCTTTAGTAGCCTTTTTAGGTTTTGTTTCTTCTTTCACTTCTTCAACAGGAGCAGCTTCTTGAGCAGGTTCTTCTTGAGCTTCCTCTTGTTTATCTAACGATTCATCGTGAAAATCGGTGATACCATTATTAATCATCAAGTTGTACCACTGAACAATCTTCTTGATATCAGAAGGATAAACTCTATCGCGATCAAAATTGGGAAGGACACCTTCCAAGAAGTTCTCCAAATCGTCTTTAGATGCTTTTTTATAATCTAAATCGATAACACCTCCGTTATATTTAACCTTGATATCTTCGAAAAGAGAGCTCAATGGTTTGTCATCACTATCGGTATAGATAGCGATATCTCCCAAAGATACAACATTGTCATGATTGTAGATTGGAATTCTTTTTTGATCGATAATTGATTCAACTATAAGCATGCTCTTACCACGAGATACGAGCTTATATAAACCGGGTTTACCCGATACTGAAAGAATATTCTTTATCATAATAAATTCATTTTTGTTTGAAACGAGGGTCAAAGATAGTGCAAGCTTAGCGAAATAGCAAAAATATACCAATTTTTTTTTGCCATGGGTCTTGAACGCAGATTACAGAAGGTTGTATACAAATTACTTATATTCATAATAATTCATTGCACAAGAAAATTAAAACAAATATCTTTGCTCATACTATTTAATAAGAAGAAAACATGGAAGGTATCCGACATTTCAAAACTGTTGATGAATATAATAAGATGATGGGAGTAGAGACACTTCACCCATTGGTCTCGGTTATAGATTTTTCGAAGACCACTTATAATGAAAACTTCCCTTTGGGACACAGTTATGGATTCTATATGATATTTCTGAAAGATATAAAATGTGGCGACCTGAAATATGGTAAGAATTATTATGATTATCAAGAAGGGACATTGGTATTCATGGCCCCCGAACAAATTATCACGATAGAGAATCGACATCCTCACCAACTTAAAGGCTGGGCTCTATTATTTCATCCCGATCTATTGCGTGGCACCATGCTGGGAAAATCCATGCGCAACTATTCTTTCTTCTCTTACGAAGTATCAGAAGCTTTGCATTTGTCAGATCAGGAAAGAAACATTGTTTTAGAATGTTTCGCCAATATCAAGACAGAACTCAATCATAGTATCGACAATCATACACAGCGACTTATCGTTTCTAATATCGAACTATTTTTAAACTATTGTACCCGTTTCTACGAACGTCAGTTTATTACAAGAAAGAATTTAAATAGCGATATTTTAAGTCGTTTCGAAAGTTTATTAAATAGTTACTTTAAATCGGATACTCCCCAGTCATTAGGCCTTCCATCTGTAAAATACTGTGCAGATAAACTTAATCTTTCACCCAATTATTTAGGTGATTTAGTGAAGAAAGAGACAGGCAAGAGTCCGCAAGAACATATTCAAAACTATCTGATTGACGTGGCTAAAGAAAAGATGTTCGAGAAAGATAAAACGGTGAGTCAGATAGCATACGAACTAGGATTTGAATATCCTCAATATTTCAGCAGATTATTCAAGAAATGTGTAGGGATGAGCCCCAACGAATATAGAGCTGCCAACTAAAAGGAACAACATTATAAGTACTATTCAAGGAATTATCTCTATCTTTGCATAAATTATATATAGTCTTAAAAAACAAATTAATAACAGTTCTAATATGGAAACAAAGAAACCGGTATTCTGCGAAAACGTTATAATAATCGATGTATATTTCCTTAATTTACTTGTTAAAGATATGAGGAACCACTTCGAGAAGAAGCTTGCCAGGAAGTTAGATGATACTGATATTCCCTGCCTTCTCGATTTTATATCATTAGATATGGGCATGAAAATTGGTAATCAAAACAAAGTATTAGTGATTTGGGTGAATGACTCTGATTGTACAGAATTGGACAATGCCAATATGAGCAACGTAGAGAAAGACTTGAATGGAAAAGCATTCGATGATAAAGTGGGCAATTTCGAAATGATTGCTGCTCCTTGCAAAGAGATGGTTTCAAGAAAGGATTTGATGCTCAACCTGATTGAATTGTTGGCAGATGCAGATGAAGTAAAGCGCATTGGCGTTTTACCAGATTGCCTCGAATTCGAAGAAGATATATTCCATGCATTGGACAAGATAGCAAACAAAGAGACGCATCTCTTCACGGTAGATAAAGATAAGTTTAAAGCCAACAACTCAAATATTCAATCTATATTGTTCCCTGTTTTGGCAGGAATGAACATACAAGGCAATGAATTGGAATAATGCAAGTCATGATTAATGTATTAGGAAGTAGCCTCAGAATAGGATATAAAAAAGCCCTTTGAAACTAAGTCGCAGGGCTCTAACCAAAAAGTTAAGGTAAAAAAATGGTGTACCGCTGTACACCAACCTTGTTAACCTTAAATCTAATACTATGAAAAAACAGTTCAAATATATGAATATTATTTTAAACAGCAAATTATAGAGAAATTAAAAATAGGATATGTAACATTTATTAATCAAACGATTAAAATACGAATAAAATATTTAGAAATTTGTACAATTAAAATAACAAAGAAGATGAAAACAGATATAGAAATTAACGAAAACGACATCATAGAAGCATCTCCCAAAGGTATGGATGAGTTTATTAAAGTATTTACCAATAAATATAAAGAAGTGATAGGGGATAGCTTTAATACAGAAAGTATGTCTTTGCTCAATGGAAAACAGCACACCTTGCTAGCCTACGAGATACTTCGCGACGAAGTACTTGAAGGAGGCTTCTGCCAACTCATACAAAATGGATATGGTAGCTATATCTTCGACAATCCGTTTGCCAAAGCCATGAGACTATGGGGACTTCAAGAATTCAGCAAGCTGATATATAAAGCAAAGAAGATATACGATAATAATAAAGCAGACTTAGAAAGAGAGAGAACAGATGACGAATTTATGGCAATGTACGAGAGTTACGAGCAGTTTGATGATTTGGAAGATACTTTTATAGAAAACGAAGAAGAAATTACTGCTCATATTGCTCATTTCGTTGACGAACATATTGAAGATTTTGCAAAAATAGTTAAGTAGTGCGTGCAGTATTTAATTTTATGAAGCATTTCTATTATTGTAAAAGCAAAAATTAATATATTTGTCGAACAAAATAAAAATAGATTATGAAAAGTTTTAAAATTCTGTCATTAGTTTTAATGTTATCTTTAGCTTTCGGGCTGACTTCATGCCTTAACGGTAACGATAATTCGGATAATAATACCTATTCGGGTATTGTTGAGGTAGTAAATCTTACCGGAACTACTTATTTCCAAACATCAGATGGAACTAAGATTGTACCAACAACAACTTCATTGGCTTCGGTCCAAAGCAGTTATAATTTCACTGCTACGAGTGGCTTGGCTTACATTGCTTATACGACAACTACTACTAGTTCTACGTCATCAATCAGCGCTACATTGACCTATGCTGTGTCTCTACAAAACTCAACCGTCACAGCTGTAAGAGGTGGTTCGGGTGATGTAACGGCTCAATTACCAATTATTAGTTTGGACACGATGGGTTCTTCTAGCACTTCTACCGCTAAGGTTACTCTCTACAATTCTACAACATTGTTGCTTGCAACCAATATTTTCTTTTCTGTAACAACCTCATCATCATCTAGTAGCACAATACCTACCCACACATTATCATTGGTTTTCTATCCTAATGAAGTGTCTTCTGGCGATACCGAGATGGATCTATATTTGCGTCATCAATCAACAGATACAGGAACAACATACTACAGCTCATATTATGCATATTCTGTTCCTTATATTTATTTCCGCTCATATAATATTGCTTCTCAAGTTTCTCTATTCGAGAATCAATCTGGTAAAATACCTACTAAGATTACCATCCATTATCCGGTCAATACATCAAATCTGACAATGCCTTCTTCTGAAGAGACATCGTCTGTAACTTATAGTAAGTAATAATTTGAATTACAAGAATATATTTAAAGTAGCAATTTCTCTAATATCTTCCCCTGCAAAGGCATGGGAAGATATTAGTGTTAATCAAGATAGGCAGAAAGTCATCGAAGAATTTGTCTATCCTATGATTGGTATTTGTGGTATAGTTTGGTTTGCTGCATCAATTATCCGACTTGGTTGGAGCACACCTATGGCATTTCAACAAGCAATGATAGACTGCTGCGGTGTCGCTGTAGCTTTGTTTGGAGGATATTTTCTCTCAATCTATCTGCTCAGTCGTTATGTTTACCGCTGGTTCAATATACAAGTGGCTTATCAGAATCTTCCGGTATTTATAGGTTATGCTATGACGGTGACCTTCTTTGCCGATATTATTTCTGGAATTTATCCACCTCTACAGATGGCTACTTTGATTATTCAGCTTTATACCGTCTACATTATTTATATGGGGGCCATACCAATGATGAAAGTAGAAGCCTCACAACGGATGTCGTTTACGATATCATCATCAATCGTTATCATAGTTTGTCCAACACTCATTGAAATTATATATCAGAATTTAATCACTATACTTAATTAACTATGAATCTAAGTAATATCGTCATAAAAAACAAAAGAGCTTCGTTCGACTACGAATTTCTAGACACTTATACTGCCGGTATTGTTCTTACCGGTACAGAAATAAAATCTATCAGACTGGGTAAAGCCAGTTTGGTAGATACATACTGCATTTTTGATAAGGGAGAATTATGGGTGAAGAATATGAATATCACACCCTACTTCTATGGCACATACAACAATCATCCAGCCCGTCACGACCGTAAACTGCTGCTCACCAAAAAAGAGTTGCGCAAACTGCAACGCGGTTCTCTCGAAACAGGTAATACGATTGTTCCTGTTAGAATGTTTATCAACGAAAAAGGACTCTGCAAAGTATTCATTGCCTTAGCAAAAGGTAAGAAAGAATACGACAAGCGACAGACTCTTCGCGAAAAAGATGATAAACGGGAGATGGACAGGATGTTTAAAAAGTAAAGAATATATCTATTAAGAGAAATATATCAATGAACTCAATACAAGAACTTATTAAAAAGCGTATCCTGATACTCGATGGAGCTATGGGTACGATGATTCAGCGTTATGGATTGCGTGAAGAAGACTTTAGAGGTGATAGATTTAATGAGATAAGCGGACAACTGAAAGGCAACAACGATCTACTTTGCCTGACACGTCCCGACGTCATTAAAGAAATTCACCAAAAATATCTTGAAGCTGGTGCAGACTTGATTGAAACAAATTCTTTCAATGCCAATGCCGTTTCGCAGGCTGACTACCATACGGAATCTCTTGTTAGTGAGCTCAATCTTTCGGCTGCCCGAATAGCACGTTCAATAGCAGACGAGTACTCAAAAAAGACTCCCGATAAACCAAGATTTGTACTTGGCTCTATTGGCCCAACCAATAAAGCTTGTTCGATGAGCCCTGATGTGAACAACCCTTCTGCACGCTCTATTACATTTGACGAACTTGCTGCCGCCTATTCTGAGCAAATTAATGCATTGCTCGAAGGTGGCGTTGACGGATTGCTCATCGAAACAATCTTCGATACTTTAAATGCAAAAGCTGCGATTTATGCCGCCAACAAGTCCATGCAGAAAAGGAACCAAAAAGTTCCATTAATGCTTTCGGTTACACTATCCGATAAAGGTGGACGAACACTATCAGGTCAGACACTGGATGCTTTTCTGGCATCAGTTCAAGACATGGGTGTGTTCTCTATTGGACTCAACTGTTCGTTCGGTGCCAAAGATATGAAGCCTTATCTAGAAGATCTCGCCATTCATGCACCATATTATATTAGTGCCTATCCTAACGCCGGACTTCCGAATCAACTTGGACAGTACGATCAGACTCCTGAGATGATGGCACACGAAGTGAAAGAGTTTGTAGAAGAAGGATTGGTGAACATTATTGGTGGTTGTTGTGGAACAACCGATGCTTTCATTGCAGAATATCCAAAACTGATAAAAGGAGCAAAGCCTCATATACCAGTTCCCAAACCCGATTATCTTTGCCTGTCTGGCTTGGAACTATTGGAAGTCAAGAAAGAAAACAACTTTGTCAACGTTGGTGAACGTTGTAACGTTGCGGGTTCGAGAAAGTTCTTACGTCTCATTAAAGAAAAGAACTATGAAGAAGCTCTCACGATTGCCAGAAAGCAAGTTGAAGACGGTGCCCAGGTATTGGATATCAATATGGACGACGGACTCCTTGAAACAAAAGACGAGATGGTGAACTTCTTGAATCTGATTGGTTCGGAACCCGAAATTTCGAAAATGCCTATCATGATTGACTCATCTAAATGGGATGTGATAGAAGCTGGCTTGAAATGCATGCAGGGCAAATGTATCGTCAATTCAATTTCGTTGAAAGAAGGTGAAGAGAAATTTCTCGAACATGCTCGAACCATTCAAGAGCTAGGAGCAGCTACCGTTGTGATGGCTTTTGATGAGAAAGGTCAGGCAAGCAGTTACGAAAGGAAAATAGAAGTATGCGAAAGAGCCTACAAACTACTTCGCGAAAAGCTTGACTTCAATCCTCAGAATATTATTTTCGACCCTAATATCCTTTCCGTAGCTACCGGAATGGAAGAACACGACAATTATGCCGTAGACTATATCAATGCTACAGAATGGATTCGTAAGAATCTTCCTGGAGTACATGTCAGCGGCGGTGTTAGCAATCTGTCCTTCTCATTCAGAGGCAATAATTATATCAGAGAAGCTATTCACGCTGTATTTCTTTATCATGCTATTCAGAAGGGAATGGATATGGGCATTGTCAATCCTGCCACTTCAATTCTCTATTCGGATATTCCGGCTGATGTATTGACTGCTATAGAAGATGTAGTGCTCAATCGCCGAAAAGATGCTTCGGAACGACTTATCGGTATGGCAGAAATGCTTAAAAACAAAGAAGTTGGTCACACTGAAGATGATAGTAAGAAAGACCTTTGGCGCTCGGGTACAGTAGAAGAACGTATTCAGCATGCTTTGGTAAAGGGTATCGGTGACTATCTGGAAGAAGATTTAGCAGAAGCATTGAAGAAATACGATAAAGCTGTAGACATTATTGAAGGCCCATTAATGGGAGGAATGAATATTGTAGGCGAGTTATTCGGGGGTGGCAAGATGTTTCTTCCGCAAGTAGTGAAAACAGCACGAACAATGAAGAAAGCCGTTGCTATACTCCAACCGGTCATTGAATCTCAGAAGACAACAGCCAAGACAGCTGGCAAGATGCTCCTTGCAACAGTGAAAGGCGATGTACACGATATAGGCAAGAATATTGTTTCGGTAGTAATGGCCTGCAACGGCTTCGAAGTCATCGACCTCGGTATCATGGTGCCCGCAGAAACAATCGTCCAAAAAGCCATCGAAGAAAAGGTTGATGTTATCGGGCTCAGTGGCCTTATCACTCCGTCGCTCGACGAGATGGTTCATGTAGCTTTAGAATTGCAGAAAGCCGGACTCGATATACCATTAATTATAGGAGGTGCCACAACATCCAAGCTACACACAGCACTGAAGATTGCCCCTGTATATCGTTCGGTAGTGGCATACGTCAGAGATGCATCACAAGTAGCACCAGTTGCTTCACATCTGATCAATCCGATTCAGAAAGATGAATATCGCAAAACTCTCTATAGCGAATATGACCAGCTCTGTGTAGAGCACAACGAAAAGCCTGTCAACACCGTATCACTTGACGAAGCACGTAAAAATAAATTGAATCTGTTCGACTAATCGGACAGATTCAATTTATTTTCCAACCCATTTCATCGACATCACCACCGGGTTATGGTCGCTATGAAATTCGTTGTGAGGAGAATAATACTCTAAAGGTTTGAATTGAAGCGATGACATAATATAATCTATTCGCAACAAGCGCTTCAAATAGCGGAAAGTATACATATATCCTTTTCCAACAGAAGTAAAGCCATCTTGAAGATCGTTTCCCAAAATAGTGTGATAAGTATAAGAAGAAGGAATAGAATTGAAGTCACCGCACAAAATAACAGGGTAGGGGCTTTCTTTCACTTTTGCCTTTATATAGTCGGCTTGTTCTCCACGCATCGAAAAATTATTCTGCATATCATAGGCCAAATAAGAAACACCATATATAGCTTTAGTAAATATATCCAACCCTTGTACAGACTCTCTTATTTCTTTCATGTGCGCCGAAGCACTGGTTGTCTGGAAGTGAACGTTAAACAATCTTAGCACTCTGCCTCGACCGACTTCAATATCACAATGCATGGCACAATTGGCGGTGCCCTTGAAAGGTATCAGCACACTATCTTTGATAGGATATTTACTAAAAACAGCCAACTGCAAATAATTTTTCCCACGAGGAGAAGAAGGTATCACGTGATATGGCCATTTTTTGAAAGCTTTGCATATACTATCTAAGGGATAACTTTCGGAACCTTTACCAAACTCCTGAAAACATAAGATATCAACAGCTTTGGCATCCATAAAGCGTGCATAATCTTTTGTTACACACGCCGTCCATTCCTTTCCAAAAGAATCGGCATTGAATGTGGCGACCTTCAAAACATTCTCTGTTGGAGAGATAGCAGTATCGGACGAAAAAGGACGAAAAATTCGTCCGATATACTGATAGTTTCCAACAATGGCTAGTAAAGGTACAACAAACCAGACGCGAAGTCTTAATGCCCAATACAAAACCAGAATTAAATTGAAAACCAATAAAAAAGATAACGACAAGCCTATAAACGGTAGAATGCCCGATTGATCTGGTGATACATTCTGAACATAAGCACCAACCAAAGTAATCACAGCAACAATGAAAGTAAAAACAATCATGTTGCAATAAGCAAACTTCGAAACAGCCTTTCGCCCCATTATATTATTTCAAATACTTTGCAATCATATCCATTAAAGCCGGTTTAGTAACAGGTTTAACCAAAAAATCTACGCAACCTGCATCGGCAGCGCGTTCTTTATCTTCGGCAAAAGCGTAAGCACTTTGCATAATAACCGGCGTTTCGGGAGAAATGCCATGAATTATTCGTGTAGCCTCCAAGCCATCCATATTCGGCATTTTGCAATCCATTAGAATAAGGTCGGGCGATTGTTCTTTAAATACATTTACTGCCTCCGCTCCATCGTGAGCACGAAGTACATTAAAATCATTTTTCAAGTATATTTGTAATAACAAGAAATTGATGTCTACATCATCAGCAACAAGAATTGTTTTCATATTTTTTACCTAGTTTATTAGTTTTATTTTTCGTTTTATTATTATTTTATTTTCATCATTTTCTTCGGGAGAACGAACATAAACTTTGAACCTACTCCTTTTTTAGATTCAGCAGTAATGGTGCCACCCATCAATTGAATTAGAGCATGGCAAATGGTGAGTTCCAATTCCGAACCATCATTACCATAATTATACTTATTAAAGAGGCTGAATACATCCTCGTTTTCATTGACAAAGCCTTTTCCATTATCTTTAACATAGAATTCTATTGTATCTTCTTTTTCGACATAACCAAACCAAATCTTACCTGCATCAATAAATTTGAGAGATGTCTTAATCAATATCATAAACACTTGAGTAAGATACCCTTCATCAGTATTAATAATCAGATTATCTTGTTTCGTTTCGAAAATGATATCTACTGCAGAAGAGCAATTGCTTTCGGCATAATCTTTAACTTCATTACATAGATTCACTAAATGAACATCGGTCAAAGATAGTTTGACCTCACCCGTCTCAATCCGTGAAAGCAACATTATCTGATTGACAAATTTGAGCAATCGCTTAGTACTCTGATCAATAATTTGATGATAACTGTCGCGTTGCTTGGCATCATCACACTCTACCATAATATTAGAGAATCCGACGATGGCGTTGAGTGGGGTACGTATCTCGTGACTGATATTTGCCAAAAATATCGTTTTCAATCTATCAGACTCTTCAGCCCTTTTCTTTGCTTCTTCAAGACCACGTTTCATGGTCTCAATAGGGGTGATATTCCATTTAATACACAACACCATTGGAGAGAAATTAGGATCTTCTATCTTTAGTTTAAGGATATCGAAAAACTTCACTTCCCCTTTGCTGTTCACACCCTGAGTAACGAGATGTAGTGGTTCATTGGACGAACTGACCTTTATATCTTCTCTACGAATTCTCCAAGCATCTTCTTCGGGAAAGATATCAAAATCAGTTATCTTCTCATTCGACATCATATCAATTTCTGGTCCGATACCTTCATCGGTCAAACTATGACGGTAAATAAATCGATAATCATCTCTTATATCCTTTACAGAAATCGAGGCAGGTATATTATTGAAAATTGTCGAAATCAGCTGATTATTACGTTTTATCTCAGATTCATAATGAACTCTGGCAGTCACATCATGAGCAAAAGACCAATAACTGTAAGTTCCATCATCTTCAGTCATTTTATAGAATTTTCCTTCATAAACAGCCGGATCTGGACAAGTATCAAAGACGACATTGTCAAAAACAAAATTGGTCTCTATCTTATTCTCCATCTCGGCAATACGAGCATTCCATGCAGCCTTATTTGGAGCGAAACCACAATTGGTATTAAAGACCTTGTATTTGGTTATATCATCGTCAATCCCGATATGATGAGTACGACGGAAAATCTGATTGGCAAATTTGAGCGTTCCATCAGCGTATGCACCATATATCGACTCATTTGCATTAAAAATAACGTGAGTCAACATATTGATATCATTACGACGTTTATGCATCTCGGTAACATTTTGAACTATGCCTTCAATAGAAGAACTTACCTCATGATGTTTACGCTTGTTGCGCTGAATACATTTTACCGAGATATAATATATTTTGCCTAAAATATTAATTCTAAAAGAAATACTCTGATTGGAAGGTTGATTCAACACTTTGCTAAGCCACGAATTAATCTTATCTCTATCTTCTGGAATAATGAATTTCACATATCTCTCCAAAGACAATGAAACTGTTCGTGGTTCTTCATTGTTGGCATAGAAACCAGAATAATAGATAATATTAGTTGTAGTATCGAGCTTCCACTTACCAATTTGAGCTACACTTTGTATCTCCTGCATCTCTTCGTGAGTCTGTACAAGTTTGGCTTTTACATTCTCTCGATTAGTGATATCGGTGTATCTACAAAGGATATTATCTTCAAAAGCAATTAGCTTACACTCACCATAATAGGTCTGATCTTTCAGCGGGAGACGGAATGGAAGACTTATAGGTTTTCCATCAAGCAATACTTTTTGAAAACTTACGATAAGTTTATGGTAAGTATGGCTTGGAAGTAATTCTACTATATTCTTGCCTATTAAGACATGAGGTTGTAGAAACCATAAATCACTATGAGACCTTACATCTAGACATACACCTTCTTTAGATAATAGTATCAACGTCTCTGACGTAAGATCCATTATCTGCTGCAAATTATCTATGTCGTGCAAAATACTTCTCATAAACTCACAAACTATTATATACTCCGCCTATTGCTCTTTGCCCATGTTCCACCTCCTTTATAGGTAGAAAGATAAGCAATGCCTTTGAAAACATTGATATTCATGAACAGAAAATAATATGGAATAAAGAATATTTTAATTTTCAACTGATGTTTCTGAAATATGTAGCCCATCCATCCCATGAGATAGAAGAATATTTGCAATACCAAAATTATCCAATACAAGACAGAAGTGGGGCACAATACTAAAATAGCAATATTGAGCGGAAGAAGAGCAAACATCAAGAAGGGTGTAATAGACCAGCGTAGCACCCGATGCGATACATACTGAAAATTGAACACTCCATATTTAAAAGGATTGAGCAAAGGACGAAGTCGCCAGATAGATTGCAGTCCACCTGCAGCAATACGTACTTTCCTTTTCTCTTCTTCTGCCATATCTGCCGAACCACCTTCTACAGCGTAAGCTTCTTTGCAATATGCTATCTTATAACCTTTCATTACAATACGCAACGAAAGAATGAAATCATCGAGTAAGGTGTCGCTCTCTACCTCTTGATACAATTCGCGACGAACAGCAAAAAGTTCTCCGGCAGCACCAACAGCAGAATACAATCTGTCGTCATAACTTTTCAAAAGCGATTCATATTTCCAATAAATTCCTTCTCCTCCTTGAGCAGCATCTTGCTTTTCGGTCGAAACTATCCGTTTCTCTCCAGCCACACATCCTACTTTGGGATTATTAAAACATCTGATAATTTCTTTTATAGCACCACTATTCAACGTAGTATTGGCATCAGTAAATATGATATAAGGAGTTTTGACCAATTTCACACCACGATCCATAGCATTCATTTTTCCACGACGTTCGGGTTGGAAATAAACAGTAGCCTCTTTCCAATGCGATAACTTTTCATTAGTAGAATCGTTCGAACCATCGGTGACCCATACGATATGAAGTTTATCTTGAGGATAATCCAAAGAAAGACAATTCTTCATCTTCTCGTCAACAATATCTTGTTCATTGAAGGCTGTTATAAATAGAGTGACATCTGGAAGTTCTCCCTCAAGTTGATAATTTTTGGGCTTCATTATCAATTCTTTGACCTTAACAAGACAACACAATAGAATGCCGTATCCTAAAAAAGTATAGAATACGATAAACAGGAACAACCAAAATAATATTATCAAAGCATCCATTGTCAATTTCTATTTATATCTACAAATATAAATAATAAACTTTAATAACTAAACAAAAACATAGATTTTATTAATTTTAATGTCATACATTATCAAAAAAAGTGAATAAAAATAGTTCATTTCAATAATCTATTATTCGGTTTATATAAACCATAAATTAATTATATCTTTGTGTTGAATTGAAAAATACAAAAAATATTGCTCTTCACTAAGCAGTATTTTCAATAGTCATGTATTTAATAAACAGATAGAAGAAAAGAGAATGGAAGAAAAGAAACTGTCGGAATGTTGCAGACAGGGAAATAGCACAGCTCAAAGAGAGCTGTACAACAAGTATGCAGACCGTTTATTTGGCTTGTGCTTGCGCTATGTATCCGACAGAGACACTGCTTTTGATGTATTTCAAGATGGCTTTGTCAAGATTTTCCAATCGATGGACAAGTTTGTATGGCGAGGAGATGGATCTTTGAAAGCTTGGATGGATAGAATTATGATAAACGAAGCTTTGCAGTATATTCGACGATACAAAAATAGATACGATTCTCATGTTTCTATCGAAGAAATAAGCGACAACTACGACGTACCCGATTCAGATGAAGTGGAGCAGGTGCCAACCAAGATACTGATGAAATTTATAAGCGAGCTACCTGAAGGCTATCGTACGGTATTCAATTTATTTGCTGTAGAAGGAAAATCGCACAAAGAAATTGCTTTATTGTTAGGTATAAACGAAAAATCTTCGGCATCGCAGTATTACAGAGCGAAAACGACACTTGCCGTTCGCATTAAAGAATGGATTAAAAAAAATGGTTAATAATATGGACAACAGAACAGAAAATGAAGATTGGTTGAAGACGTTGCAACGGAAGTTGAACGACTTTGAAGAACCTGTCGGAGAAGCTGCTTGGCAAAAGATTGAGCAGAGACTGTCTTCCGTTCCTCGGCCGCGAAGCATCAACCGTCGCAGATATTATTATGCCATTGCTGCTGCAATAGCCGCACTTATCGGACTGACTCTATTCTTCGGACTCATCTATTCACCGGTGGCCGAAAAAATGCCATCTAATATAGCCTCAATCCAGAACCGTCAAGTTTCGCCAAATCTATCGAAGAATCCCACTTCTGCCATTGCACAAGTGGTAGAAAATGATGAATCACAAAGCACCAATTCTCCATTATCGGCCATCAATAGGCCAATACGAACAAAACAAGAAACATCACGTTCTGAAATAATGGCTACCAATATTAGTGCTATACCTCAGACTTCATCTCAAGATAACTTCAGTCAAGATAATGGCAGTCAGGTTCAGAGTCGTAATGCTAAAGTAAAAGAAGAAAAGACGACTGCAAATGAGGAGAAGAGCCAAGAATATAAAAAGAAACGTACTCTACCTATCATGGTTAAAGCAGGTAGCGTACAAACTAAAGATTCTCCTCGTTGGTCTGTAGGCGTATCAGTAGGAGGAAACAGCACCATACAAAGTGAAAATACACTCGATAACAATGTAGTATCTAACGATGTTGCATCTAGCGATTACCGCTTCGACATAAGTCCTACATCTTATTTGAAAGCTGTACCACAAGGTTATTCAAACTATTCTTTCAATCACCATATCCCTATTAGTTTCGGATTGAACGTCAGAAAGATGATTGATAATAAATTCTCCGTTGAATCGGGTGTAGTATTCACAATGCTCGTCTCAGACATTTCAAATAGTAGTAAGAAACAGCGTTTATATTATGTAGGTATTCCTATCAAAGGAAACTGGACATATTATAAGGTAAAGGAAATTGAATTATATCTTACAGCCGGTGCAATGGGCGAGAAGTGCATTTATGCCCGACTAGGTAATGAGAAACTTAAAGTCAACCAAATCCAATTCTCTATTAATGGTGGAGCAGGCATTGGTATTGATTTATCGAAGAGATTACAATTATTCGGTGAAGCAGGATTCTCATACTACTTTAAAGATGGAAGCTTTGTAGAGACGATTAGAAAAGATAAGCCATTCAGAATCAATCTTCAAGCAGGATTAAGGTTTTCTTATTAAAATGATATAGGGCCTATGAGTCTTATAGGTTATATAAGAATCATAAGCCCTATACAAGAAAGGGATTAGAGTACAGACACATTCATCGTGATATCCTCATTAGGACGATCACTCTTGTTGGTCTTCACTTTTTCTATTGCTTCAATTACCTCAAAGCCATCAACGACCTCACCATAAACAGTATATTCGTTGTCGAGAAATGGTGTACCACCTATGGTAGTATAGGCTTCTTCTTGCTCTGGTGTGAATTTGAAAGGATCACTCTCAGCAACAATTTTCTGAGCTTCTTCAATCAATTCTTCTTGAAGTTTCATCAATCCTTTTTGGTCGCGAGCCAGGCGAAGGTCTTTTATCTTATCTACGTTCTGTCTGACCAACTGTTCGAATACATTGTTTTCTTTGCCCATGTTGATGCTCTTCTCCATTTTGCGAAGTTCAGCGGGTTTATAAACCTTTCCTGTAACGATATAGAACTGACAGCCACTCGAATCTTTCTTCGGGTTGACATTGTCTCCCAACCGAGCAGCAGCTAGTGCACCTTTCTTATGAAAATGAGTAGGTACAAACTCTGCAGGAATAGTATATCCTGCATCACCTGCTCCAAGATTTTGTCCAGCCGAAGCACTCTTTGAATCAGGGTCGCCACCTTGAATCATAAATTCCTTAATCACACGATGAAACAAAGTGCCGTTATAAAACCCTTCTTTTGCGAGTTTCAAGATGTTGTCGCGATGTTGTGGAGTATCGTTATAAAGTTTGATTGTAATATTACCCAAAGATGTTTCGATGAGTATCTGAGATTCTTTTTCCATAAATTCTTATTATTTATTTGTATTAAGTAACTTGATATAGGCACCATATCCTTCTTTTTCCATCTGTTCTTTCGGTACAAAACGAAGAGAAGCGCTGTTGATGCAATAGCGTAGTCCTCCCGTCTTGGATGGACCATCGTCAAAAACATGCCCGAGATGTGCACCGCCCTTGGCACTACGTATTTCGATTCGTTTCATACCATGAGAGGTATCAATATTTTCTTTCAACAGATGATTATCTATCGGTTTAGAAAAAGCGGGCCATCCACATCCTGATTCAAACTTATCGGTCGACAAAAATAGAGGTTCTCCCGTTGTGACATCAACATATATACCTTCTTTAAATTCTTTGTTGTATGCATTATCAAAAGGAGCCTCAGTTGCTGCATTCTGAGTCACTTCATATTGTAAAGTAGTGAGTGCAGAACGTAACCTGTCTTTATCAGGTACCACAATATTATCTTTCACAGAAGGGTTGGCATTAGCTTTACGAGCCATTTCGAACAATCCTAAAGAGATATGGCAATAGCCTGACGGATTCTTAATCAGATAATCTTGATGATAGTCTTCTGCCTTATAGAAATGTTTCAATGGTTGTACTTCTACTGCAATCGGTCGATCGTACTGTGCTGCAAGTTTTGCGATTTCGGCCTTAATAATAGGCAAGTCGGCTTTATCACTATAATAAATGCCTGTACGATATTGTTCTCCGGTGTCACCGCCTTGCTTGTTGACCGATGTCGGATCTATGGCTTTGAAATAGAGTTGAAGCAATAGAGTAAGTGGCAGCACTTGTGGATTATAAACGACATACACCGTTTCGGCATGCCCTGTGTTGTCATCGCAAACCTGACGATAGGTCGGATTGGCTGTACGTCCATTGGCAAAGCCCACTTGGGTAGAAACGACTCCATTAATCTGTTGCAAGAAATGCTCCATACCCCAAAAGCAACCTCCTGCCAAATACAATTCTGCGGTTTGATTCATATTAGTTTTCTTTACATTCTTATTTTGTTCATTGCCTGTACATCCTATAGAGAATAACAGACTAAATAAAAGAATAGATATTGATCTCATAATTTATGCTTTATCAAGAAGGCAAATGTAAGAATAATATCTGATAATAAAGACAAAAAAATATCTGCAATGCTTAATGCAATGCAGATATTCTATATTATAATAAATAATTTCAAATTACTTCTTAGGAGTCATATCGCCTTCGATATAAAGGCGGATAATCTCTGTTTTGCCATTAGTACGGAGAGTAATCGATTTGTGTAATGCACCAGGAACTCTACCTGTACCATTATAAGTCACCTTTATCACACCAGTTTTGCCAGGCATAATTGGTTGTTTTGGATATTGAGGTACTGTACAACCGCAAGAAGCAATAGCTTGATGAATAATCAAAGGAGCATCGCCGGTATTAGTGAATACAAAATCGCAACTTACAATTGGTTTCTCTTCAGGAAACTTACCAAAATCGTATGTCGTACTCTTGAACTTAATGTCGGCTTGTTTCGTTTGTGCTACTGCATAGCCAAAGCATATAACTGCTAATACTATTGATAAAACTAATTTTTTCATCGTCATTCAATTTTAGAATTTACTATTTTATGAATAAATCGGGGACAAAGTTAATGCTTTTTCTAAAAAGTTGTCAAAATATACTGCGAAATAGTCTTAAATATCGCCGTTATTAATCTTTTCGATGTAATCGAGCACTTCTTTTCTACCTAATCTTCTCTGTGAAGAGGTGACGAAGTAGGGAGGAAGCTCACTCCATGACTCTTTCAACTTTTCGAAATAAGCTTGCAATTTAAACTTCTGCTGACCAGCTTTCAATTTATCGGCCTTAGTAAAGACGATACAGAACGGCACTTGGTGTTCGCCCAGCCATTCCATAAAACTGAGATCATTGGCTTGTGGTTCGATTCTTATATCAATCAATACAAAGACATTGGCCAACTGCTGTCTATTGAGTAGATAGTTTTCGATAATCGTTTGAATCTTGGCACGCTCTTTCTGACTACGTTTGGCATATCCATACCCTGGCAGATCGACAAGATACCACTCATTATTGATAAGGAAATGATTGATGAGCAAAGTCTTTCCAGGTGTAGAAGAGATCATAGCAAGCGATTGCTGACCAGTGAGCATGTTGATCAAACTTGACTTTCCTACATTGGAACGACCAATAAAGGCATACTCATTGAAATTGCCTTGCGGACACTTATCTAACTGAGTATTGCTGATAACGAATTTAGCAGATTTGATTTCCATATCTATTGTTTATTAATCATATTTCGTGAAGAAGAAAATAGCCACATACCGGCAAAAGTAATCATTCCGTTGAGCATCAAAAGTTCGTATCCGAAGTGATAATTCCAAAAACGACCTGCTACGACATTTATTATGTAGCAAAGGATGGGTGAGACTAAAGCGATATATGGTACTAACTTATCTTTTGTAGCTCTTTTAGTAAAAAGTCCGAAGGCAAACATTCCTAATAACGGACCATAAGTATAAGAAGCTATGATATAAATAGCATCAATCACACTTTTGTTATTCAGGGCATGTACCAGACAAATGCAAACGACAAGCAATATTGAAAGTAATATATGCACTCTACGCCGTTTTCGGAGTGCTTCTTTCTCTTCAAGTTTTTCTGTTTCGAGCATATCAACACAGACAATCGTTGTCATGGCCGTAAGAGCCGAATCGGAGTTACTGAAAGTAGCGGCAATGATACCTATCGTAAAAAGTATCAGTACCCCGTTGCCCAAATATCCTTGTGTAGCAAACATTGGCAGTATATCATCATTTACAGCAGGCAAAGTAATCTGCATTTTGGTAGCTACCAATAATAATAACACACCAAGTGCCAAAAAAAGTAGATTGAGAGGGATAAATGCAAATCCGTAGCAATACATATTCTTCTGAGCTTCGTGCAAGTTGCGGCAACTCAAATTCTTTTGCATCATATCTTGATCTAGTCCGGTCATCACTATCACAATAAAGACACCGCTCAAAAATTGTTTCCAAAAGTTTTGAGTAGAGAACCAATCATCGAAGACAAACATTCGGCTATGTGGACTATGTACTATCTGGCTGACAGCGCCGCCTAATCCTACGTCTAGTTTGCCCACCGCCATTACAATAATACATATCAGAGCAGCAATCAAGCAGAAAGTCTGCAACGTATCGGTCCAAACGATGGTCTTAATACCACTTTTATGAGTATAAATCCAAACTAAGAATAATGCTCCCGCTGCGATAGTCCAAAAAGGAACGCCCATAGCAGCAAAGACATAAGTATGAAGGATAAGACATACCAAATAGAGTTTGGCTGCCGTACCAAGCATTCTCGAAAGAAGAAAAAATGATGAACCGGTGAGATAAGAACGTCTACCAAGTCTTTCACCCAAATAACCGTATATACTTGTCAAGTTGAGCCGATAATAGATGGGCATCAGTACATGAGCAACAAAGAGATAGCCGAAAAAGAATCCGACAACCATCTGCATATAGGTCATGTCCACACTGTTCACCATGCCGGGCACTGAGACGAAAGTGACGCCCGAAATTGAAGCGCCAATCATACCGAATGCCACAATATACCAAGGAGAACGTTTCTCGCCGCGATAAAATGCATCGTCAGAACCCTTGCTCTTCATTCCCGTAATGCGTGCAACCAATACAAGCAACGAGAAATATACTAATATAATGAGAATGATTGTCATAATTCGGCTGCAAAGATACAATTTATTCAGCCAACAACAGCGGGAATAACGAACAAAAGCGTAAAATGAGCAAGTTCTATTCCGGAGTATTCAACAATTTGAATCTCAGCCTCAACGTTCCATCATTCCAATCATGACTGATAATTTTGAAAGTTCCAACTTTAGAAGTATTATCAACGTGAAGCCCGATGCAGGCACAAACGTCATAGTCGCCTATCCTCACTATTCGAAGTGTTTCGCTGGCATCATCGGGAAGTTTAGTCAAATCGAGACCTTCTATCTGTTTAGCCTCCTCTTGAGTGACGAATTCCATTGTCACTGGTAGATGACGTTCAATCACTGCGTTTATTCTATCTTCTATATTCTGTATCTGTTCGTCGGTTGGGCAGACAGACAATTGATAATCGCATTTACTCTTCTTCTTTTCGATATGAGCATTCTTCGAACGAGTACAACCGAAAACTTTCACCATTGTACTATTAAGTATATGTTCTGCCGTATGCATCGGAGGATATTCTGTTTTATTATGCTCATTGAGCTGAAGTTGCTGTTCCATAAATTATTAAGTTGATATTGATTTCGGTTGGCAAAGATAATATTTTTATTCATAAGTCGAAACTTACTTTCATCATTATCTCTCTAGGGCGAAGTTGGCAGAAGGTATAAGTCTGAGCAGCACTCGACATATAGAGTTGCTCGCTATGATTGTTATTCCAAATATTGTTGAGTGATAATTGAAGTTCAAACTTGTTGTGGCGATAGGAGAGAAGGGCATCGCAGAAAGTATTATCAGCAAAGCCTTTTTCGGTGCTGTGATAATATTCATTCTTTACAGACAATTGCCAATCACTGCCGATAAAGAAGTTAATATCGAAATGCTGCTTGTAGTATTTCGAACTACCTCCCGAATATTGCGGCTCGCTGATATTGGTCTGCTGGCTGAGATACAATGAACTTTTCCCTTCTAACGATACAAAAAGAAAAGGTCTAAATGAATACTTTAGGGAGATATTTCCGGTTTGCAAACGACCATCATCAACAGACGAATCAATGAGTAGTTTATAGTTGTTGCATTGGTAACTGGTACTGAGAGAAAGAAAAGTTTTGGCCCAACCAAAGGTCTTGCTTATCTTACCCTGAGCAGAAAATAAACGATTATGATACCGATGCTCGGTAGCTATACGACGATAGAGATAATCTGTCAGAGACGTTGTATAAAGCACATTGTTATTGCCCATAGAGAGAGAAGTGTTCAGATTATAGAATAAGCCATTGGCAGGCTGAGCATAATCATACCACAAGTAAGCTTGATGAGTAGTTCGCGTCTCGAAGTTGCCAATACCACTTTCGATGGTGCGATATGAAGTAAACAACGGAGTATCGTATATACCTTTCAACATTGTCGGACTTTGATTCATTATATAATTAAGGTATAGCGAAGAAACGGCATTCAGTATATAGCGAAAACTGAAAGAGGGCTCAATCCAAAGAGCATTCTTCGTCCGTCCATTATAGAATTGCCGGCCGACACTGATATTCGCCGCTATATTGGCATTAATAGTCGGAGTTTTAAAAATCAAATCGGGATTATAATAGGGCTGTGCAAGCCAGAAAGTATGATTCGTTTGTTGGCCCGATAAATCGGCATTCATCTGTTGATGATAGAAATCTATACCCACCTTATTATCGATGATAAAGCGACCAGCCTTTCTACCAAACTTCACATAATTGGAAGTTCCGAAGTACTTCAAGTTCAATATCTCTGACAATTCGTTGATAGTGATCAATCGACCTGGCAGATAGTTGTAGGTAGATACAGATGAGATATCCATATCTAAACCATTCTTCATGTTTTTAATCATCTGAAAGTCTTCTGTAATGTATCGGCTACGAGGTTGTACAGTCAGTTGATGCTCTTCCTCATTATATAATAAGGTAGCACGACTCTTGTCGAAATCGATATATCCTTTTATCTTGTTCTGAACAAAGCATTTCTTTCCATTCAATTTATAAAGCATTTCTCCTTGCCATTGGCTATCAGTATTGGTCACAGCCCGTTGTTCGCTTACTATGGGCAGCACATCTAGTTCCAGATATTGAGTTCGAGTAGAAGAGTTTTGATGCTCCCTATTGAGAAGTACATTCAACTGCAAACGTAGTTCATCATCCTCCGTGAGTTTGAAGAGTTGATTGGTAGCCCCCAAGTGAGCATTATTAAAGGTATAACGATCACCATCCATGTCGGGCAGTGAAATAGAAAAAGGAGACAGCAATTTCTGCTCCTCATGAGTAGGACGAAACAGCGTATACATATCGTTCACTTCGCTACTGATATCTTTTCCATTATTATTGGTCTTATACATCGACAGATTCTGACTTTTCCGCCCGAAACGCATCGCCATCAACCTACTATCTCTGAGCATATCGGGCGAATGAGTAAGACGAGTTCCCAAACCAATATCAGCAGTGCCCATCCATAGATCTTTCGAATCATCGGTCAGCACTATATTGAGTGCGGCTTGATCACTAAATCTTGTGCCTCTCAACATTTTGATAGGTTGATGATTCTGCAACACTTGTACCGACTTCACTTTCTGTGCCGAGATATTATTGCTGGCTTGGGCATACTTGCTGCCCATCATGTCCATTCCTTCTATATAGAATTTATTAATGGGCTTACCTTGATACAATATCTGCCCGCCATCCTTCACTTCAAGACCAGGCATCTTGGCTATCACATCGGCAATAGAACGGTCTTGCTTTTGTTTGAAACCCGCAACCGAATAAGTCAGCGTATCACCACTAAGATTGATACGTTTGGCCGTTACTTTCACTTCTTTCAATAAGAATTGCTTTTCTTTGAGGGTAATATCAGCACCCGATTTAAAAGAAGAAAGAGGTATCATTTGTTTCTCATAGCCCACCATACTGACTACTAACTTTTGCGGATGTGCTATTTCTTGATAAGAGATAGAAAATATTCCGTCTTTGCCACTGACAGTATACGCTATAGTTGTTCCGCCCGATGTAAGTAGTGTGATATTCGCACCGCCGACGGGTTTTCCTTTCTCTGATACGACTTTACCAACTAATGTCTGAGCAGATAAACTAAGAGAGCAGAACAATGATAATATAAGAAAGCAGTACTTCATTTAGCGCTCAAGATAGTTTTTATATACTGGCTTGGAGTGGGTGAGATTGTTACCTTTCTCATCCGTTATCTTAATCACCTTATCGCTATAGTACCTGAGTTCATAGCCTATTCTGTCTTCATCAAACTCTTTACGTAACTTAAGAAATTTCTTTTTCGTAGTCGAAATAACTTTCTTCTTATTCAGGGTAATTATCTGATCGGGATTGTTCTGCATACCGACACAGACGAATTTGAAAGTTCCGTCACTATCTTCGGCAGCTAGAATTAAACCGGGCAGTCCACCTAGCAACCATGGACCTAGACGAAATGGAATATCTTCGGTATACCATACTGTCCATTGTCTGCCACGAACAAAAGCTGATGCTTTCTTGCAATTGAAATCCAGAATCTTCTTGCCAGAATCGGACAAAAGAGTCCATTTTATATCAGGTAATGAATCACTATAACAAAAAGTGTCGGTCGATATGGTATTCTTGATAGTGCAAGTACCGCCGTTGAGAAAATTGTAGAATACTTCGAGATATGAGCGATTGGGATATTGCGCTCTTAATTTTGGAAGGAAAGCCAAACTTGTAGCCAAATCTACATTGTTCTTATTCAACGAATCGAGTTTCTCGTTGCAAAGACGATTTTCCATATTACAGAATAGGAGAGTGGATTCGCCTATGTTAAGCTCCCAATTCATTGTTTTTTGCGTAGTATCTTTCCGTTCACTAAAATAATCTAATTGATAAATGATACGATACTTCGCCTTTTCTTGAGCTATCGCCGTAGCACTAGCGATTACGAGCAACGATAATAAAATAAGTCTTTTCATACTTCCGATATTTTTATTTTTCGGAAGCAAAAGTACCCTGTAGGATGGTTGACAGCGGTCAACCTATTATTAATATAGTTTAAAAAGTTACTTCTTTACACTGCCGGCAATCATATCTACTATCTCATCGATACCAATCTTCGAAGAATTGACAACCAAATCATAGTTTCTGGCATCTGTCCATTCGCCGCCTGTATATTGTCGATAATGATTGCTTCGAGCCTTATTGGTTTTCTCTACAAGCCCTTTAGCTTCTTCCGCTCCAACCTTGCAATAAGAAGCAACACGCTTTATGGCATCTTTTTCATCGGCACAGACAAAAACATGAAAACTGTTCTTATCATCACGAAGTATCCAATTGGCACAACGTCCGATAATGACACAAGAAGATTGATGTGCAAGAGTCTGTATCGTTCTACTTTGCGACACAAATATAGCATCATCTTTCGATGGATTCATCGACATCGGAATGCTCTTATCAGTAAATATCAACTCCCACAATTTGCCGGTAGATATGTTTTGCTCATTCTCTTTCACAAATTCGTGAGAATAGCCCAGTTCATCGGCTGTTTTATCAATAAGATATTTATCATAAAGAGGCACGCCAAGACATTCTGCAAGTTTTTCTCCAATCTCATGTCCGGCACTGCCGTATTGACGAGAGATAGTGACGACAAGAGGGAGTTCTTCTGATCCGTGTTCAACTACAGTAGTCGCCGGCATTACCGTTACATCGAAGAATGGTTCGATCCATTTGAAGTGAGGGCTGAAACGACGGACCATGAAACCAACATAAAACATTGAAAACAGAGTACCCAAACCAATCAACTCCCAATGCCAGCCTCCAAAGAAAATGAGACAGAAGATAGCACCAACTACCACCAAACCGGTATCACTAAATATCTTCACTTTTCCGAAATCGGCATGCACCACTTTAGATATCGCCAAAGGAAATCCTTCACCAGCCAACATCAGTACATCGCATTTCACTTCCAAGGCAATACCGTATGCCAGAAGTCCACCACCAATACAAAGCTGAATAAAACGAAGCACATATCCAAGAGTTGTGCTGTCAAACTGAAACAAGCCAGTCATCCACATGGTAACATCGGTATATACGCCAAACAGCAGGCTGACTACAATCTGAAGTAACTGTATGATTGGATAATTCTTTCTTAATAATAATATCTGCGACAGAATAAAAAATACATGCATGCAGATAACGTATTCACCCATTGTTAAAGGAGTGCCTGGAATAAGGCTCAATACGTAAGGAGGACAGGATATCGGAGAAGAACCTAGATTGGCTCTGATAGATAATGATGTACCGAAAGCGATGATAAACAATGCGATGATAAAAACAACGTAACGACGAAATAACTCTTTTTTGCCTCTATAAGATTTCATAATGAATTTACTGATATTCTTTTCGAGTGCAAAAGTACTCATTATTATCTACCATTGTTATCTTGATTTTTTGTTTTCCTAGAAAAATATAGCTGAAGTTCTATTTCTTTAAATGAACTGACAAAACAAAAAAAGGGAACCTTCTTTCGAAAGTTCCCCAAAACATCATCATTTATGAGTATCACTAAAATCCTTTTACCTAATCAATCTACCTAACCAATTACCATTTATTCAACTGAGATAAGACGTTGATTCTTTTTAATTTCTTCTTCGCCCATCTTAGGCAATTCTACTTTCAGTACACCGTTCTCAACTTTTGCAGAGATCTTATCCTTATTTACATTATCAGGTAAAACCATGCATTGTTCGAACTTCTGATAAGAGAATTCGCGACGAAGGTAACGACCTTTCTTATCTTTCTCGCCATTATCGGCTTTCTTTTCCATCGATACTACCAAGTTATCATCAGAATCTACATTGACTTTGAAATCGTCCTTAGTCAATCCAGGTGCTGCGAGTTCTACTTCGTAGCTCTTTTCAGTTTCAAAAACATTGATTGCCGGAGCAGTAGAATTTGCTTTTTCCATCCAATCACTATCAAAGAAATCATTGAAAATACTAGGTAACCAATTCTGAGTTCTTTTTACAGGTGTCAACATAATTTTAATCTCCTATTTTTAAGTTATACATTATTTTATTGTTTTTCTTTGCCCCAACTCCCTTTCGTTCGTCGGAACACTTAGTAAATTGCAAACTACATGCCAATGCCAAAAGTAAGTTATTTAGCTGATAATCAAGACATAATGTCATTTTATACAGACAGAATTTATCCTTTTCCTGACAGAATAGCAGTTTTCTTCATTATGTTTTGGATAAACAGACTTTATTTACCGTATATTTGTATTGATAAATCGAAAGAACTAAAAAAGAAAAACAATGAATATAGAAGAGGCGAGAAACTATGCACTGAGTCTTTCTAGTGTCACAGAAGACTTGTTTGCAGAGAATTGGATTTCCTTCCGAGTAAAAGGGAAGTGGTTCTTATTGATGCAGCTCGATGCCCCCGAACCTCGTGTTGCCGTGAAGTTGCCACCCGAAGAGGGTATATTATTGAGAGAACAATATCAAGGTATCACAGCAGCCTATCACATGAACAAACAGCATTGGAGCGATTTATATCTTGATAAACTACCCGATGAACTAATTCGTGAACTAATATTGAATTCATACCGACTAGTGGTGAGTAAGCTGCCAAAGTCGGTTCAAAAAGAAATAAAAGAATAACAGCTACAATATAGTAAACAACCATTTATCAATTCTCGATTTTCCATTCTTCAACTCCTCTTGTTTCCGAAGAGAAGTTTACACCTATTTTATATAAGGTACGCGAGTCGTTGGCAAATGGTGCGGCATAGAGCCTTTCTCATCTATATAAATAAAGGAGGAAAATTATAATTTCTTTGATATAATTTCTAATAATATTAGGTGAAGACCCTTTTATCTATTCATGCCTTACCTCAATTAGTTCTTTGAGTTTGCTTATCAATTCATCACCATCCAGATTTA
>DAIUBN010000013.1:0-30936 GCA_036846645.1 Bacteroidaceae bacterium
ACTTTGTTAGAAGATTATCAAAATATATTATACGCCATTCTCCCCAACGGAGTGGGTGTCATTAAGCCGCGCCGATAATTAATCGTGCTGTGCCAGCCATTCCGATAGAATATCAAAGTATTTGTCAGTCTGTTCTACAAACGACATGTGGCGGGCTCCTTCGAACAGCTCCCAGCGAGCATCTTTCAGGAGGTCGTACATGGTTTTGGCAACAAGTGGTGTGCAAAGGTCGTTTGTACCGCTGGTAATGAGGCAAGGCACTGTTATCTCACCTAGTCTATCGGTATAGTTGTAATCTTTGAGTGTTCCCAATGCCATATACTCGTTGGGTCCCCACCCTACCAGATACGCTTCTGCTCCCGACTTCTTCGGTCTGCGCAGACATTCGGGACTCTCGTCGGTCACCGCTCCGGCACAGTGCAGTTCCATAAATCGGTCATTGGCTTTCTGATAGTTCGGCTCGTCATAGTTGCCGGTTGCTTCGGCTGTGGCAATATACTGCTGATCTTCTTCCGACATCATCTTTATCATACGGTGTTGCTCCCGGCACCATATCTGATTGTCGGGTAGTGTGCTCGATAATATTGCAGAGCGAACACCTTGCGGATTCTTATCAATGAGATAGCCTATCAGCATCATTCCGCCCCACGACTGGCCTAGAATATGAACTTCATCCAAATGCAGATACTGCCTGAGCGATATCAGTTCGTCTGTCCATGTCTTGGCATTCCACAGTTCGGGATGACCTTCTACATACGAGTTACCACATCCCAACTGATCATAAGAGATCACCTGTCGTCCAGTATCTGCCAGCCTGTCGAGCACCTCAAAATAATTGTGTGTACTTCCCGGGCCGCCATGTAGCAACAATATAGGCTTGTGCCCGTTTTTATTCTCACCCACTACTCTGTAATAAGTCTTATAGCCCATGAAAGGCATATATCCATCTTCGATTTTCATAGTCTTATTCTTATTTTAAGTTCATCTATTCCAATAGTCCAATTGTTCTATTCGTGGTTAAAATTACAGATAATATTTCATTTACCGAAATTATCAGGCTGCTAAATGCATTTATTCATACTTTACATTATATATCAGAAATAATACATTCGCAGAGATGAGATGCGATGAATCGCGTCTCTAAAAGAAATGATAACGTATCGGTATCAAATTGCTGTGATATTGAATAACAATTCTTATCTTTGCATCAGAAATTCAAAGTCCATTTCGGGCGATTCTTCTTGATGTTTCTTTCGAGACGTCTTGATGTATTCAACCAAACATCTATATGAATTTCGCAGATAAAAGGGGTATCCGAAAATCAATTCTTGTTGATTATTATCATGCTAAATCGGGACGCCCGGATTACATTTCCTTTATCTACTTTCCTAAAAGATGTTTTCGTGCTTTTCATTACTACCATTTTGATAGTTCATAATGGTCTCTTTTTTTTACATAAATTTTTAAAATAAGTCGCATTAAAGAAACGCTTTCCGAGTGTCCCGACGGAATATCGAAAATCGAGGAATGAAGATAGTCTGACTGAGAAAATTCAAAATACCAGTTTTCGGGCATTTTTGCAATTTTGTCTGTTTTAGAAATTCTAAATCAACATATTCAATATTACATTATGACAATAAAAAATCCCATTCACTATCATCACGATAGCAAATGGGTAATAACCATAAATCATTAATACTATGTATTTTTGTCGCTATTTTACGTTTTTATCTATAATAAATGAATTATATAAAAAAGTGGTCAGAAGTTTTTTTAGCTTGATTTTGTAATATTAAAATACTCCATCTAACGATATCCCCACTTGTTCTAGAATAAGAGCGGATACAACTCCAATCAAATAAATATCAATCAAGAGTCAACAATAGTTATCAGCAAGTCCACAGAACTGCATACCATTACCATTGATATCATCCATTGTTTTACAACTCACAACGAGTAGACAGAAATTATATCTTAATTAAATCGAAAACACCATCTAGCTTCAATCGGCTGGATGGTGTTATTCTTTCTACATTACTCTCTTGTCCACTATCTTTTTAATCTTTCCTGTGATTGGATTTCGAGGTAAAGTGCCTAGTTCTAATAGGTTGACTGAGAAGTGATTGATAAAGTTCATCTGCTGACCTACTTTAAGTTCGGGAACAAGTACTTCGAGACGCTCTTTCACTGCCTGCGCGGCAGCAGCATGCTGTGATGGATTGTCGCATTCGATATCAACATCTACTTTCATCTGATTGCCTACATCTTCGAGAATGAGCTGGAAATTCATGCTGAGTTCGTCGCTATGCTCGTTGACGGCTTGTTCGAATACACTGATAGTGACATAGGCTCCGCCCAGTTTGAAGTCCTCTCCTGCCCTTCCTGCCAGTGTGAAAAGTGGATTCGGATCACCACATGGACACTTGTCGGCAAGCAACGTGGCCATGTCGCCGATGCGATAGCGGATGATGGGTTGAAACTCACGACGGAGATTGGTAATGATAATCTCGCCCGTTTCTCCGACCTTGACGGGCTTTAATGTATCGGGGTTGACTATTTCTATCATCTGGAAGTCGCTTGGCAGATGATAAGTGCCAAATCCGCACTCGGGGCATTGATAGCCCATGATGCCACAATCGCCGCTCGAATAGGCCAATGCTTTGATTTCTTTGACGCCGAGATACTTGCGTACATGGGCTTCGGCTTCCTTGCTGAGCTGCTCTCCGGCATAGGCAATGAGACGCAGTCCTTCGAACACGTAGTTGTCTTTCTTGGCCAAATCTGCCAGGAAGACAAACATCGTAGGCAACGAAACCATTACAGTGGGCTTGTATTGCTTGCAAATCTTATAGATTTCTTCGGCACCGATATTGGACGAGATAGGCAGATGCACTGCTCCCGAGCGTTTGATCATCTCGTGGACCCCTAAGAATGATGGCCATAGATGACCGGCTACGAAAAGATTGGCTACAATATCATCTCTACGAACTCCCAGCAGTTGGAATGCTTCGGCTTGCTTCTGGCAAAAATCGTCCCATTCGCCACCACTCAATACCACTGTGCGAGCTACGCCCGACGAACCACCCGTAGAAGACACAATAGCATCTTGAAGCGGAGCGGTGAACATGGCATGTGTAGCAGGATAGGTATTTACAAACAAATCGTTGCGTGAGAGCATGGGCAGCTTCTGCCAGTCGTCGAGCGACTGAGGATCGGGAATGCCTTCGTATTTCTTACTATAATATTCGGAGCGGCGTGCTATGCGAAATATCTCCATGGCACGTTCCAACTGTTGTTCTTGGCTATAGTGTTTCATAATAATCTATTAAATGATGTAACGGTGTTTTATCTTATTGTCGAGCTTCAATATATCCGACAGCCGCACGGTGATGAGCGGCGTGTCTACCGATTTGGACAGATTCTGATACTTGATATTGAACTCGGCACTGCTCTTGCACAGATAATCGATGAGTAGGTTGTAATAATCTTCGGCATCGGCTTTCTTTGTGTCTGTGACGTAGATAGTGAAGTCGAAGCAGTTGATGCCTTCGTTCATCCTCTCGTGAACGGTGAATAGTCCGCCGTAGCACTTCTCGGCAGGTAGCGAGAGCAGATATTCTATGATATCATTGATCATCAGATTGGTGCCATAGAAGATTACTGCATTGTCGGCCCTGCCGAACACATACATCATCTCTTCGGGAAGTGATGAGTAGAGCTCGTCGGGCACTACGCCTTGGAGTGATTTCTTCGGCAGCAGCGCACCGGCATCGCCTGTATTGTATCTGACAAGCGGAATGAACTGATCTTTTGTGACCACAATCTTGCCATCTATCAGCTCGAGATAGACATTGGAAGAGATGGCCAGTATCATTGGTGTAGAATGTGTGCCAAACCACTGTTCGCTCAATTCGGGATGGTGGAAGAAGAACTTGCGCAACCTGATAGTCGATTCTGTCTCGGCTGATATATCGCCTGTATCGGCACTGCCATATCCTGTCCACACCACGTAGGGAGAGTCTACGGGATGACCGAAGGCACAGCATACATGCTCTCTGAAACTCTCGGTGTAGTATTCGCCCACAACAGGGAAATAGATAAATCCATCGGGCAATGCCGTACCTTTATCTTTCAAGATAGCTTGGATAAGCGATATATTGGAAGGATTGGTGATGATAAGAATCTGGTCGAAATACTGATGATAGGTATCGATAACCGAAGCGGCTGCTTTGAGATCGAGACCAGGTGTGGCCAATGTGAAATGATACTTACCCGACAAGGCTATGTAGCGCATGGCGGCAGCTATCTGCATACCACCTATCCACATACCGAAAGCCAGACATTCGATGACCAGCGTGCGGCGGGTGTCGATGTGATAGTTGGTGACGAACATGGTTTCGAGGGCATTCATATATCCCGCTTCGTCGCAAGGACGTTTGGGCCAATAGATAGCACCCGTCTTGCTGAATCCCGAACTGGCTCCGATGAGATGGAAATTCTGCAAGTCTTCGGCTCTGCAAAGCTCTTCCATCTTGTACTTCATGAGATAAGACTGCTTGGTGAGCAAAGGCAGTGACTCGAATTTTTCAGGCAGGTCGGTAGTGCCCGTTTCTGACTTGAGAAACTGGTTGTAGGCAATGATTTTGGCCTTCACTTCGGACAATAAACTGAGATAATTGAGCATAGTATTATGTATTTATAGTTTTACGATTGACTGGACGACTCCAAATAACAGATAATGCAACAACCACCATGAGGAAACAGGCGTTGATAGCAAGTACCATATAAACATTTGTCTTGGACGACATGACGGTAGCCAAGACATACGACAACGATATAGAGGCATAAGATAGCGACTCCAGAAGGGAGAACACTCTGCCCATATATGCCGTATCTACTGTCTTCATCATATAAGAGATGACATTGATATTGATGTAGTTGGTAGAGATACCATAGCATACAGCACACAACAGCAGTAACCAATAGTTGTGCAGCAAAGCTATTGATAGATAGCATGCAATGAGCAACAATACGCCTTGCGCCAACAACCGGATGGGATTGCCGACTTTGAGCTTATAGCGCGAAAGGAATAACGAGATGATAACAGCTCCTACGGGAATGGCAGAATCGGCGAGACCGTAGTGAGAAGCCCCAAGGTTCATATCGTTTACAATGATAGGGATGAACACTACGAAGACCGGAAGAAACAGATTGGTATAGATGGACAACATCAATACCCGTTTGATGGTCACATTCTGTTTAAGGTAACTGAAACCACCTTTCATATCTTTAATATATGTGCTCTTGACTCTTCGGATGACAGGCTGATAAGTGATGAACATTTCGGCTATAGCAGAAATAAAGAAAGAAACCGAATTAATGACGATGGTGAGCAACACGCCCCAGATGCCCACCAATATACCACCGACAGCAGCACCAAGAATCTGCCCAAGGAAAGCAATCATCTTGATCATGGACGTGCCTTTCTGATAATTCTCCCTTTGGAGGATGGCAGGCAGAATAGAATTGACCGACGGACTGAAGAAGAGGTTGGACACATTGAGCAAGAAACAGATAACATAAATAGTAGGCTCATGAACGTGTTCGGTCCACATCATCAATGCCAGCGAGGCAGTGAGCAACCCCGATACGATATCGGAAATAATAATCACCGTTTTCTTGTTCCATCGTTCCACTAGCGGACCGACAAATACTCCGAATAACAAGGAAGGCAGACTGGAGATGATAAACAGTGTGAGCAAACCACCATCGTGATGCAGAATGGCCACAAAGTACCATGCCAAAGCCATGAGATAGATGCGGTTGCCTATCTGACTGATGAACTGACCCAGCCAAAGCAGAGAGTAGTTCTTGGTCCACAGTTTCATTTCCATACGTCTTCTTGTTTACGTTTCTGTTCGAAGATATAATTTTTAAGTTCCTTGCCCCAATCGCTTTCAGCAATGATATAGTCGGGTGTAATCTTCCCGGCAGGGATATACTGCATGCGGATAGAATCGATGCCATCCATCTCGTAGGGCATGATGCCCGAATAGAAGAAACCCAATGATTCGAGCTGGTTCACCACATAAGCGGTATTCTTATCGCCAAGCGAAAGAGGAATATAGAACACTTCGGCACCACTCACCATAGACTGGCGAATGATGTTATCGATGCGTTTGCCGAGGTCTTTGCCTACTTTAATAATATGGATGTGCACTTGGTTCCATTCTGTCTTGGATATCATGTCGATTTCCGATTCTTCATCCGGGATAAACAATTCATCTGCAGGCTGTGCGATACGTCGTTTCAGTCCTAAATGCTGATAGCTGGAAGTGATGATATCTCTGTGTTGGGACGGCGGATAGACGGTGATTTCTTCCTGATGTGAAGTAAGGTAGAAATAATTCATCACCGACTGTCGTTCGTCGGCACCATCACGTTCTATCATACTCATGAGCTGGGCAGGAATATAGGCCAGCTCGAGTCCCGTTTCGATACACCCCAATGCGATATTGGCTTTCTGAGTAAAGGGATGTCCCGTAACGGCACTACTGAATATACCTCTCAAACCAATTTCGTCAGCCTTATCGAGCAACATCTTCTTGAGATGATTGAATAGTCCACGTTTGCCGTAAGCTGGAGAAACGAAGGCCTGACCGCACTCACCGATGACGTCGGTAGGTGTATTGAGAAGCAGCGCAGCATGAGCCACAACCTTCTGTTTTGTATTGACAGCTACAAATCCCCGATACACCCCACTCTCCTTTCGCTGGAGCAGCACTTCGGGGTAATACACCGCATCGGCAGAATAAGTGTAGCCGAAGACTTGCCACAGGCATTGTACCAGCATCTCCATCTCGTTGTCTCTGATTTCTCTGAGCGTGACTTCATCTGTAGCAAGAGCGATATCTGGCTTGGGTGTAGATGGGCTGAGACGAGCTTTAAGATTCTTGTAAAATTTGGTTTCGATACTCAGTTTCACCTCTACCGTCTGCCCTTTCTTGCCATCCTGATTGATAGAATAGTTGGAACTGAGGTTCTTGATCATCCGTAGACTGATTTCATCATCGTCGTTGTAGACTTTATCGAGACTATATCCGAAAGGTATGCCCAGATAATGGAACCGAAGAACAAAATCAGCCGGTGTAACAGAAACTTGGATTTCTATCTCTCCATCTCGACGATTGTTGAAAGCATGAATCACGATATGAGAAAACACTTCTTCGATGAGAATCTTGAGATAAAGAAGTTTGGTATGGGGTACATGGCAATATTTAGCCATATACCCTATATATTGTTGTAGAGGTCGTATCTGATAGAGATCGGTAGATACTTTTATCGTTGTGAGTAATTTATCAAACATGGCGTTTATCTATCACTTGTTTAATCTTGCCTGTACGAGGATTGCGTGGCAAGGTATTGGGAGGCACTACACCAACCAATGGAGCAACGATACTATTGGTCTTCATGAAAGCAAGAAATTCGTGCTTGTCGACGAGTAACTGATCGTATAGCTTCTGCGAGAGAGCTTCATATTCTTCTTCTTTAAAAGGTTTGATGGACTCCACTTCGAGAATGAAGCGGTCTTTTGCATCAATCGTATCTGCCATCATACGGAAATGATAACTCAGTTCGGGAAATTTACCGATAATAGTAGCAATTGATTCGAGTCCGATATTACCGCCACCGATAATCAATGTGTCATCACTTCTGCCAAGCAGTTCCATAAGCCGTACTTGTCGGCCACAACTACATTTATGGGTAAGAATACGCCCCATATCGCCAATATCATAACGAATAAGTGGCATGAGATAACGACTGAAGTTGGTGACAAGTATCTTACCCTCTTCACCATCTGGCAACGGTTGATTGGTTTCGGGGTCGACCACCTCCATGATGCAATAATCCTCGTGGATATGATGAACAGCTTTGTCTGTCACTTCGCATTGGAAACCGATGCAACCGGTATCATTGCTTAGATAACCAGTCGATGCAAACTTCTCGGTCTTGAGCACCTTTTTAATATAAGCTTTCGCTTCGGGGAAGAGATGTTCGCCACCGGTAACAATCTTCTTCAGCGTGATATCCGTAAGATTGTTCTTATCTACATACTCGGCAATAGACAAGATGACAGAAGGAATAGATATGGCACCTGTAGGTTTGAAAGCACGAATGACAGAAATCATATCGGCCATGGCAATGTTGCCGGCAATAGGCAGTACATGAGCCCCTGTAGCTTCGATAGCCTCGTTGTGGCTAAGGAATGACGCCCACATGTTGCCTGCAAAGAGCAGATTGGCAACAGTATCGGTTTTATCGAAGATAGAGAGCGCATATCCTTTGCCTATCAATCGGGCATTGATATGATTCTCGATATCGGTGCGATGAATAAATTTCGGATCGCCCGTAGTGCCACCACTACCGAAGGAGATACTATAGCCGAGAGGTGCAGTAAGAATGCCTTGTCCTTTGGGTGGAAGATTCTTCTTCAGCTCTTCGGGAGTAAGAACCGGCAGTTTGCTCAGTTCCTTAAGAAATTTCAGATCTCCTTCAGGAAGTTTATCATGGTAGAATGGCGACTTTTGGCGAACATAGCTTAAGAAAGCGTTCAGTCTATCTAATGTTATGGCATCGCGTTGTTCATCGGGCAGATAATCGAAAGGATTCTCGAAAGGCTTGTCGCTACCGATAGATACCCATCGTACCAATTCGCTGGTGCCACGAGTACCATCATGCGGCGTACCATGCTTGCGGCGAGCCATCATACCGATTTCTGTGACACGATCGGCACCGATAGCTGCCAGTTCGTCGCTCAGACGCAGCTTTTGCGGAGTAGGTGCAAGAATAGCAATAGACTGGATGAACTGGCCATAGGAACGCAGTGCATCCATTGTAGCGGTATCATGATCGGGAGACACAATGACGAAAGCCGTGCGATGATGTGGAGAAACTTTAAATTTGCAATCTTTCTGTAAAATAATGGTCCAATCCTGATTATCAATAGAAGGAATAATGAGTTCGGCTTCGCCAAGAGCCTGATCTACTCGTGCCAGTTCGCGGGTGCGGAGTATCTCTACAGCTTCGTTGACAGGAATGTTGCTGTGAGGAATCTCTTTGGCCCAAAATTCAAGGCCATGCTTCAGGGCCTCGGCAAATTGGCGTGCTTTCTCTTCGGAATCGATAAATACAGCGTGAGGAGAAGAACAAGCCGACTGTTCCCACATGGTGAAGTCGCGTGCCATATCATGAGCCACTTGTTCCATATTGTCTTCGTTGAGAGAGTCTTTGCTCATGATAGACAACGAATATTTGGGTCCGTATTCGATAATCTTGGTATGGAAGCCGGTGCCTTCGCGATAGGCTTGAACGGTCTCTTTTCCACCATATACCACAAGTACGTCACTCTCTTCCTTAACGACTGCTTCTACAGCCTTATCGCCTCCCTTGAAAGGTACCAAGGCAAACGACTGCGAGAGTATACCTTTATAATCTACACTCTTCAGAATATCGGCAAATATCATCGGGAAGACAGGATCGGCACTCGACATCTTCAAAATATTCACATTCTTCGTAATCAACCCTTGAACCAAAGTATCGACAGCACCGACAAATACATTGCCGGCCGATACATGAGAGACAATGCCGAAAGGTTCGGCTTTGACCATGCCTTTGAATGCAGGATTGTAGGTAAACTCATCCAGATAACGGATATTGTCCATATCTGCCTCGAGACGAGTCATAAGATGGTCTTGAGTCAGAATATCAGAGATAATACCCAAACCCTCTCTAACCATCTGCTTGGACCATCCCAACTGTTTGTTCATTGTGTCGACTATCTCTTCGTAGCGTGGTGCATTCTTGTCTTCGAATATTCTGCCCACCCTATCCAATACATCAAGAATGTAAATCTCGGGAACATTACGAATAGCAGAAACATGCTTGCGAGCTTCTGAAATGACTAAATTTATATCATCGACGGTGATAGCGTCACTTTGACGAACTTCACCAAATAAATACCATTTTACCATTGTTGCTTACATTATTAGATTAACCACGATTTAATAATTGCGCTGCTGAGATGCCACATCCGGCATATTTCTTCACTCCACCACGTCCTTTGAGGACGATGTATTTACCTTCTCTTCCACATGGACAGTTGGATTCTACCGCTCCCAAGTCGGTGCTGAGCACAGATAGTGCCGGGGTACTTCTGATATAAGTGGTAATGAGTTTCAATAGTCCCACTTCGCCATCGGGCAGTATCTCCATTGTTCTTGGCGACACAGCACAGACTCTAGAATAAATAGGTATATGGAAATGACCATGTTCGCAAGTCACATAGGGCACACCATGCTCTACCATTCCGTAGACATCACGAATACGGTCGGCACTGATGCCCAAAACCCTGTTGACCAAGTCTACATACTCTGAATAAGAAATGGTCTTGCCTGTATAGTTTTTCCATCCGCCGCCAGAGAATAGCACACTATCCTTAGGAAACTGGAATCTGACGCCTCGCTTATCTAGTTCGGTGAGTGTCATATATCCAAATGCAGGGAAGCCTGTGATACGCAGAGGCAATCCGCTGTCGGCAAACTCTTGCAACTTCTTAATGCCTTCTTCTACGTTGAAATCGGGCTCTCCATATTTATCTCGATGAATGGCGAAGAACGTGTCATGTTCTTTGGCAAACTGAGCGTATGAGCTATGAGCATGAGCAGCTCCCCTACTGCCAGCTACATCGGGAGCATAAGAAAAGATGAGATTGTTGACCAATTGGTTGTAATCAGCCAGTCCGTAGCTTTCTACAATACTAGAACGCATAAAGCTCTGCCTATCCATTGAAATCTGATCCCAATTGATCTGACTCTTTGAACCCGTCGTACCACTAGAAGTAAAGGTCTTGACAATTTCACTCTCGGGTAGACTCAGAAGTTTGCGCTCTTTGAAAGCAGTAACAAAGATTGCAGGAATATGCAGAATATCTTCTTCGCTATTGATATTATCGACAGAAAAATGATATTGTTCGGTAATACCCTTGAATATTCGAGAATGTTCACATTGAAATTGAAACATTTCTCTCACAGAATCTAAAAATAACTGGTTAGTTCCGCTATAGTCGAATGCATTGTTACATCGAAAAAGCTCATTCGTTTTCTCTTCGCCTGAATTCATATATTAAAGATTTTAAGTTATGTATTAGTATTTCTTTTTATCGTTCGCAATTTACATATTTTTCTTTAAAAAGAAACATCTTCGAAGAAAAAGCACTTTTCAATTATTCAATTAATTTGTTTTAAGTTCGCAAAATGGGAAAATATCACAATTTACGATTTGACACATTTAGTAAATTATCTTTGAAATGACTCTTTATTAATGAATTAGGAGGAAATGAGTAGTTAAGATGAAAAACGAATATATGAAATAAAAAAAAGGATATGCCAATGCTGACATATCCTTTTTTTATATAATGAATACAGTGATTTTCTATTCTGCTGTCAATTCGAAAACATCACTTTTCATTCTTTCGCATCTCAATATATTGATGCCTACTTTCATCAAATAATCTCCAGAGTAGACTTTATCATCTACCGATAAATCTGATTTCGTATTAGGCATCAAATTGATTTCTTTGATACGATAATTCTTGTTTGCATCCAGTCCTTGCAACTTAACGGGCAGGATAGATTCGTTGTATTGCGGAAATATATTGTAAGCAAATAATACTGCCTTATCTTTACTTTCATTGGTGTATATCACTGCCATATGACTAGTTTCGTATGGAGAAACCAAACGATATTGATCGCCATCGAGTATGACGGTTTTCAGGCGATTGTAGTTGGCGATAGCAGATTGACAATAGGCCATATCTTCGGGTTTCATTGATTTCAAACCGATATCGAAACCAAGTTTGCACATCGATGCTACATCAGTACGGAATTTCACACTAGCTGCTCTGTTCCAATCAGTGACATGAGCACACATTACTTTCGATGGGAAGCATTGCGACATACCCCATTGAATATAAAGACGCTCTACAGGTTCGGTATCATCGCTGGTCCAGAACTCAGTGAAGTATTTCAGACCTTCATAATCGCAGCGACAAGCACCACTAGAGCACATCATCATTCTAAGATCAGGATATTTGGCTTGTATTCTTTTCAGTACGCTATATAGTCCTCTGGTATAATCAATGTACAAGTTACCTTGATTCTCTTTCAGGTAAGGAGAATAAGCATTGGTTATAGGGCTATTGCTATCCCATTTGAAGAAGGCCAGATCAGGATTCTCTTTCATCAGATTATCGACCACACTGAAGACAAAATCTTGTACTTTAGGATTTGTCAAGTCGAGCACCAATTGATTGCGAGCATAATAGGTTTCACGATTTGGTAGTTTGATAGCCCAATCGGGATGCTTTTCAAACAGTTCGCTCTTCGGACTGACCATTTCGGGCTCAATCCAGATACCGAATTTGATGCCATTCTCTTTGGCAATCTTGATTAATCCGGGAACACCGTGAGGCAACTTCGCTTTCATGGCCTGCCAATCTCCCAAACTGGTTTTATCGTCGTTACGAAGATATTTATTGCCAAACCACCCATCGTCCAATAAGAACATATCTACACCCAAATTCTTGGCATCTTTCATGCAATCAGCCAATACTTGTTCGTTGAAATTGAAGTAGGTATTCTCCCAATTATTCAATAGCGTCATTCGATCGCCTTTACCATTTTTTACTTGATAGTTGCGAGCAAAAGCCTGCATATTGCGACTGGCTTGTCCTGCGCCCTTATTGCTTAAAGTAAAGATAAACTCGGGGGTAGTGAATGCTTCTCCTGGTTTGAGACGATAGTCGGACACAAATGGATTGATGGAAGGCAACAGACGCAAAATGTTGTTGTTGTCTATCTCAAATGTGAAACGGAAATTGCCTGTCCAACCAATAGTACCAAGTAGTACATCACCATTATTCTCATTTACAGGCTGTCCTAATCCTATTTCGAAGAAAGGAGACACATATTTTGTGATCTGTGTGCCTAATTTAGAATCTAGAATCTTCTTACCAAATTGCAGTTGTTGCGAAGACATTCTTGCTTCTTTGGCCCAATCGCCACTAAACTCTGTGAGATAGTATTTAGGCTGAGCAAAATAGAGTTGAGAAGAGGCAAATCTAAATAATGTAACAGGCTTTTTCTCGTTATGAGAGATAACGCTCCAAGTCTTGATAACATTCTCTTTGGTATAAGCCACATAATGAAGAGTCACATTGGTCGAGTAAACCTCATCTTTCAGTTTGATGATTGTTTCAACTCCTCCATCAATACTTTTCTGTTCGTGAGACACATATTTCAGTACTGAACAGCGGTTGCCATCATTGTGGATAATGCCCAATGCCGGTTCGAAGTAATCATCATAACCCGAACCCTGATAAGCTTCTCTACCATTTTCTTCGGCTTTGAACTCGTTGATACTATTCAACTTATCTCCTAAGTAAGATTGATAAATACGCTGATTATCAGCTACCTGAAGGATTAAATCTGTACTGTTTGTTGAAATCCTGATTGTAGGATTATTCCCGGCTCTACATAAAGTAGAGTTGTAGCCAATAATAATGATGGCCAACAAAGCGAACCATAATCTTTTCATGATAAATTCTTTAATTAGTGTTTTTGTGTAGTGAATATATTTATATTATTCGGTATCTTCTTCATTATCGTTATTGAAATCGAATTCGAAATCGCTATCGATATATTCTGGAGTGACAAAGTCATCAAGTTCTCGTCGCTCTTTTTTGGTAGGACGTCCAGTTCCTCTGGCTCTACCCACGAAGCCGCTTATCTTGCTCATTTCTAAGAGTTCAAACTGTTCGGGTGAAGTGATATTCTCCATTACTTCGGGCACCAATTTGGCCCCTACTCTATTCTCTATGGCTTGAAGTACTTTGAAAGAATAGGTAATAGGCGATTTACGGACATTAATAATATCACCTGGCTTGACAGTATGCGACGCCTTGACTAAAGCTTCACCAATCTTTACTCGTCCCATCTTGCAGGCATCAGCAGCTATAGTCCTCGTTTTAAAGATTCTTGCTGCCCAAAGCCATTTGTCTATTCTAGCTTCCTTCATTATTTCTTATGATTAAACTGATTCATAGTGACGTCGAGACCAGAAAGACAGAAACTTTTGATGATTTCGCCACATGTATATTCCAGATCGGGCATTTTTGCCATGCTTTCTTCATCAAACTTGCTCAGAACGAAATCAATCTGACTACCTTTCACGAAGTCGTGTCCGGTACCAAAGCGAAGACGTGCATATTGTTCTGTTCCTAAATTCTCTGCAATATTTTTTAGTCCATTATGTCCACCGGCACTCCCTTTTCCTCTCAATCGTAATGTGCCGAAAGGTAGAGCAAAGTCGTCTACAATGACCAAAAGATGTTCTAATGGAATATTTTCTTTGTTCATCCAATATCTTACAGCCATACCACTCAGATTCATAAAGGTTGATGGCTTAAGCAGAAATATTTGCCGTCCTTTGACCGACATCTGAGCTACAAAACCATATCTTTTATCATCGAAAGGTACATTATTAAGTCTGGCTACCTCATCGAGAACCATAAAACCGGCATTGTGATGTGTATCCTGATACTCCGGACCAATATTACCAAGACCGGCTATTAAAAACTTTTCCATAAATCAAATTAAAAATAAAACGCAGATTACTGCATTATAGAACGTTTATCGCCCCTGCAATAATCTGCGTTTAAAAAAATCTTATATAGCTGCTACATCAGCCGCTTCTACTTATTCTGCTGCAGGAGCTGCTGCTTCTGTTGTAGCTTCGTCTGTTGTCTCTTCCTCATCTGTTGCTACAGCGTTACGTGTAGACTTAACAGAACATACAACTGCACCCTTCGGGTTCATCAATTCAAGACCTTCGAAAGATAAATTACCAATTTTGATAGATTTACCTAATCCCAGTTTAGAGACATTGATTTGCAACTTCTCTGGAATAGCTGTATATAAAGCACGTACTTTGAGGCGACGCATCTGATGATGCATTTTACCACCGGCTTGTACACCAGGAGCTAAGCCAACCAATTCGATAGGAACATTCATAACGATTGGTTTGGTCTCATCAATTTCATAGAAGTCTACGTGAAGGATGGTATCCTTTACAGCTTGGAATTGGATATCTTTGAGAACAGCGTTCTTCTTTTCGCCATCAATAATCAAATCGACAACATAGATATGAGGAGTATAAACAATCTTGTTCAGTTCTTTTTCCTCAATAATGAAGTTGTAATTCTTCTTGCCACCATACATTACACAAGGCACACCACCGTTTCTACGGATTTCTTTTAATGCCTTAGCTTGCTCTGAAGAGCGTTCTGCAATAGTTCTTGCAGTTCCTTTTAATTCAATTGATTTCATTTCAATAAAATTTTGTGTTACTCTAAATTAAGTTAGTTATTGCTTAATTCACCATTACACTCAACGATCCGAAAATCGTTAGATGCCGTAAAAAAGCGTGCAAAATTACCTTTTTTATTTAATATGGCAAAGACTTTTTACTAAAAATCTATATCTAATTTGATTTCTCCACCCAAATCAGTGACTTCGGACGACGTTTTCAACAAATCATCATCTTTCTCAGAAGAAGCTTCAGCCTTCTCATCATTATCTTCTACAATAGCCGGTTGTTTCTGTAATTCGTCTTCAGATTTGCTCTCCATACCAAAATAATGTTGTTCTTGATTATCATTGATATAGCCGATAGCTTGTGTCAATCCACTGATGAACTTTTCGAAATCTTCCTGATAAAGGAATATCTTATGCTTTTCGAAATTGACTTGAGGATTCTCTCCTTCACCCAACACTACCTTCTTACTCTCAGTAATAGTAAGAAACATTTCATCTTTTCGGTTTTTCTTCACATCCAAATAATAAATGCGTTTACCGGCTTTTACCGACTTAGAAAAAACGATTTCTTTATCCATCATCTCTGGAGTTGCCTTCTTCTTAAAATCTTCCATAAATCTTCATATCTTAAATTCAATCAAATCTTTCTAAAACGACCCCAAATTTGAATATTTTTTTTTAGCTGTCAAAAGAAAAACGCAAGAGATTATTTTTTTTGCATTAAAAAATGTGATTTAGTTGTATAGCTAGCAGAAAAACTCTACTTTTGTACTCCAAATACTATTTATCAATTATGATTAACAGAGTTCTTATACGTTTAAAGATTATTCAATTAGTCTACGCTTTTTATCAAAATGGGAATAAAAACATCGATGCAGCAGAAAAGGAACTGCTCTTCAGCCTTTCAAAAGCGTATGATCTATATAACTATTTACTAGCATTGTTAGTGGCGATTAAAGATTATGCAGAAAAGCGTATCGAAATAGGTAAGAAAAAGCGCATTCAGTCTGAGGAAGATAAAAATCCGAATATGAGATTCGTGGAAAATATGTTTATCGCTCAACTTGAATCGAATAAACAGCTTAATGAATTTATTTCCAATCAGAAACGTCGTTGGTTGAACGATGACGAGTCTTTTATTAAAGAGATATACGATAAGATTATCGAATCGAATCTATACAAATTGTATATGGTAGACGAAAATCCGACGTATGATACTGATCGTGAATTCTGCAGAAAGCTTTATAAGACCTTTATATATAATAATGAGAGTCTGGATCAATTGCTAGAGGAACAAAGTTTGTATTGGAACGATGATAAGGACATTGTCGACACATTCGTTTTGAAGACTATCAAACGTTTTGATCCAAAGAATGGTGCCGACCAAGAACTTCTTCCAGAATATAAAGATGATGAAGATTTGGAATTTGCCCGCCGCTTATTTAGAAATACCATCATGAACTGCGACGAATATCGCCGTATGATTAACGAGAATACCAAGAATTGGGATATCAAGCGTATAGCTATGATGGATATCATGATAATGCAGTGTGCAATCGCCGAGATTCTTACATTCCCCAATATTCCAATTAATGTTACTATGAACGAGTATCTTGAGATTGCTAAGTATTATAGCACACCAAAGAGTATCGGTTTCATCAATGGCACGTTGGATGCTATCATTAAGAAATTGATGAATTTGGGACAAATCAATAAGAATAGATGATTTTAAATCAGATAATAATAACCATTAAAAATATCAACGTATGAATTTTATGACTGTTTTTCTTCAAGGTGCAGCCCAAGGTGGTGGAGCGTCTATGATGTGGATTATGATGATTGCTATTTTCGTCATCATGTATTTCTTTATGATTCGCCCTCAGAACAAGAAACAAAAAGAAATCAATAACTTTCGTAAGACAATCCAGGTAGGACAGAAAGTTATCACTGCTGGTGGTATTCATGGAGAAATAAAAGAAATCAATGACAACTATGTAGTTGTTGAAATCGCTAACAATGTAAAGGTTAAGATAGAGAAAAGTTCAATTTTTGCTGATCCTGCTGACGCTAATGCTAGCATAAGCAAATAATTACCTTTCTTTTGATTGTTATCAATTATGTTCGTACTTAAGAACATAAAGATTTCTTTAGAAAGACTTTATAAAAAGACTAAGGATTTCTTGCTCAGTAAAGCAAGTAGAGAAGCCTTGGTCTTTTTATTTTTTTTAGGCGTTGCCTTCTCTTTCTGGTTTGTCAGGGTCTTATACGATGACTATGTCATTGATATTAAAGTTCCTGTCAAATTAGTCAATGTACCCAATAACATTATTATCACTCAAGATCTTCCTAAGTTTCTCACGTTTAAAGTGCGCGACAAGGGAACGACTCTGATCAGATACGAAATGGATAATTCCATCTCACCTATCGTTATCGATTTCAATAATTATAGAACTAAAGGACAGCATGTTGTAATCAACACTTCTTCTTTTGACAGAAATTCATTCATGCAGTTTACAGGTTCTACTAAAGTATTGTCTATCAAACCATACAATATGGAGTTTTTCTACAGTAATGGAAAACGAAAGATGGTCCCTATTTGCATCACGGGTAATATAAGAGCCGAAAGACAATATTATATAGCTGATACGATAATAAAGCCAGCAAAAGTTGTGGCATACGCCCCACCCAAAATTCTTAAGACGCTTACTGTTGCATATACTAAGCCAATATTATTGAAAGGTGTCAACAATACCGTTTATTATAAGGCTAAATTGAAAGAAGTGAAAGGGGTGAGATTTGTCCCTACCGACATCAATATCGTATTTCGTCCCGATGTGTATAGCGAGAAAAAAGTAGAAGTACCTATCGTAGGAGTCAATTTTCCGAAAGATAAACGTCTACTTACGTTTCCGTCCAAAGCAACTGTTAGTTTCCAAGTGGGTTCGTCTCTCTATAAACGCATCCAAGCTTCTGATTTCTCTATTGAATTGCCCTATGAGGAATTGAAGAATTACAACTTCGACAAATTCAATTTGAGACTTACCCGAGTGCCACGTTATATTAGGAATCCACAGATATTTCCAAGTCAGGTGGACTTCCTTATCGAACAAAGTCAATAATTATGATTGTAAAATTGGGTATTACCGGTGGTATAGGAAGCGGCAAGAGCGTTGTGTCACGCTTGATACGCCTGATGGGCATCCCTGTCTACGATTGTGACAGTGAATCCAAAAGGCTTGTCGTGGAGAATCAATCTATTCGTACCCAGCTCACTCATCTCGTTGGTGCGAAGTTGTATACAGCAGCTGGTATGAACAAACCGTTGCTAGCATCATATATTTTTGGAGATGAAGAACATCTCAAAGCAGTCAATTCAATCATACATCCCGTTGTTGTTGAAGATTTCAAAAGATGGGCAATCCTAAAGCAGCAAGATACTCGTATTGTGGCGATGGAATCGGCCATTCTCATTGATGTGGGTCTGCAACAACAAGTCGATGTGGTTGTCAACGTCACTGCTCCGCTCGAATTGCGTATCAAACGTTCTGTTGTTCGCGATTCTACTTCAGAAGAATTAGTTCGAAAAAGAATAGAAAGTCAGTTGAGCGATGAACAACGATGTATTCATTCTCAATATATTATACAGAATGATGATGTTCATCCTCTGATACCGCAAGTCGTATCACTTCTTCAATCGATAAATAATAAATTTAATACCATATAAATATGAAAAAATCTGTTTTAGCATTTACATCACTATTGCTTGCTCTATCTATTTCATCGTGCAAGCAAACGAAATCTATTACAAAGAGCAATAATGGTTTCGTAGATCCTCTGATTGCTCATATCGATTCATCTGTTCGTCCGCAAGATGATTTCTTTATGTTTGCCAATGGCAAATGGTTCAAACAAAACCCAATTCCTGCTAGCGAGAAACAGAACGGAATATTTCAAATCATACAAGATACTGTTGATAGTCAAGTTTACAATATCTGTAAGGAGTCTGCTTCTAAAATTAATCTGAAAGGTAGTAATAAGCAGAAGATTGGCGATTTGTTCTATTCGGGTATGGACAGTGTGTCTCTCAATAAGAACGGAATAAACGACTTGAAAGATTATTTTGCTCAGATAGATGGAGTGAAAGATTTGAATGACCTCACTCACATGGTCTCTTTTATCAACACCGTCTCGTATCCTTCGTTATTCAATCTTTATATTGCTCAAGATGATAAGAATAGTAGTAAATATCAGGTATATGTTGCTCAAGGCGGATTGAGTATGCCAGATAGAAATTATTATACCGATGCGGATGCTAAATCAGAGGAAATAAGAAAGAAGTTCGTTGATTATGCCCGTAAGATGTTTCTAATTTTAGGATATGATTCATCTAAAGCAGTAGCAAGCGCTACCAAACTTATGGAGATTGAGAACGAGCTGGCACAAGTTTCTAGAAAGAGAGAAGATACACGCGATCCGTTTGCCAATTATAATATCATGTCTCTAGATAGTTTGAAACGTCTCTCACCTAATATTAATTGGAACTTGTATCTCAAAGATATGGGGCTTACTAAAGTTGATTCTGTTGTTGTGGGTCAACCCGAGTTTATTGCCGGCATGAACAAAGTGATGACCAAATATGCTCTAAGTAATTTAAAAGACTATTTGAAATTTCATTTCCTTAATGGTCTAGCAAGTTTTCTTGACGATAAGACCTATCAAGAGAGGTTTGCTTTCTACAATACAGCCCTTACTGGTGTCAGCGAAGCTAAACCACGTTGGAAAAGAGTAGTAAGTGTTACGAATGGTTCATTGGGAGATCTCATTGGACAGGTTTATGTAGACGAATATTTGCCCAAAGGAACAAAAAGCAAACTGATTGAAATAGGTAATGCTATTCGAGTGGAGTTTGCCGAACGCATCAAAAATCTCGATTGGATGAGTAGCGCCACTAAGGAAAAGGCATTGGCTAAACTTAATGCAGTGATGATGAAAATGTGCTCGCCAGATAAATGGAAAGATATGAGTGCATTGCAGATAGATCGTTCTTCGTTTGTGAAAAACATTATCAATGTAAATGAATGGGAAAAGAATTATATGGTCAATAAATATGGTAAACCTGTAGATCGTACAGAATGGGATATGGAGCCGCAGACCTATAATGCTTACTATAATCCATCGAATAATGAGGTCGTTATTCCTGGTTGCAATATCATCATACCGGGCTTTGATAAAACAATGGCAGACGATGCTATACTCTATGCCGTTATCGGTGGCACTATCGGACACGAAATCACTCACGGTTTCGATGATCAAGGTTGCCTCTATGATGCACAGGGTAATTTGAAGAACTGGTGGACTGAAGAAGATAAAGCCAAGTTCGATGTACAGACCAAGAAAATTGTCAAACAGTTTGATGAATACTATATTAATGATGAGTTGCACATTAATGGATCCTTGACTCAAGGAGAGAATATTGCAGATTTAGGTGGCATTATTATGGCTTTCGAAGCATTCAAGAAAACGCCACAATATAAGAATGGACAAAAGATTTCCGGCCTTACTCCTACTCAACGTTTCTTCTTGGGGTATGCAATGGAATGGATGATGAATATGCGCCCAGAGGCATTGATTACTCAGGTGAAAAGCAATGAACATGCCCCTGCCAAATGGAGAGTTCTTGCACCTTTATCCAATATGCCCGAATTTTTCGAAACATTCGGTGTGAAACCTGGTGATAAGATGTGGCGTTCCGAAAATGACTTGATAAAGATCTGGTAAACGAATAAATTTGAAATAAGATTATTTATAAACGAGCCTGATAAAACGAGTCCATTGTTTTGTCAGGCTCGTTTTATGTATCTAAAATATAGGAAGTCTTTACTTGATGAATAGAAAGTTATAGTTTCAGGATAACTTCTATAATAAGTCTAAGATTATCGTCTTCAAGTAAACGTAATAAAAACAAAGAATTCATTTTCGTAATTCAATTAATAGAAGTAATTTTGCAATCAAAATTATTAGAAATTGATTCGTTATGATGGAAATGTTATCATTTAATATAGTTGAGATTGCTTTACTATCCGCACTCGTTTTATTTTTTCTCATTCAGATATTTTATCACTTCTATTTGTACAACAGGATTCACGCCCACAACAAGGCCGTCAACCGTGGCGATATAGAATTTGTTGATGATAACGAACTGCCTCCTGTGTCTATTATTATAAGGGCTTGTAACGAATCTGCCAATCTGAAGAGAAATCTTGAAGCTGTACTTCAACAAGACTATCCAAAGTATGAGGTCATTGTGGTCAATGATGGCTCTACCGATGAAAGTGAATCTTTTTTGGCAGAGATGGAAGCCAAATATGATTTCCTTTACCATAGTTTTACACCTGAGCAGGTCCGCAATCTGAGTACTAAAAAACTGGCTTTGACTATTGGTATTAAAGCTAGCAAGTACGATTGGTTGATCTTTACGGAAGCCAATTGTCGTCCCGATAGTGACCAATGGTTGCGCTCAATGGCCCGTAATTTCACAAAGACAACAGATATCGTATTAGGTTACAGCAACTATCACTATCAAAAAGGTTGGCTCAATAAGATAGCATGCTTTGATATGCTTTTCGAATCGTTGCGCTTTTTAGGTATGGCTCTCAACTCAAAGCCATACAAAGGAATTGGTCGAAACATGGCTTACCGCAAGAAATTGTTTTATGAGAACAAAGGTTATTCTAAGTTTCTTGAGCTTTTTCGTGGTGAGGATGACTTGTTTATCAATCAAGTAGCCAATGATTCAAATACCCGTGTCGAGACTTCCAAAGATTCTATCGTATGGATTAATCCCGACGAATATACACAACTTGACTGGAAGAAAGATAAAGTGAGCTACATGGTTACTTCTCGTTATTATAGCGGTTCGCAGAGCGCAATCTTTGGATTCGATTCTTTCACACGTTTCCTCTTTATCATTTCTTTCCTTGCATCAATCGTTGTGGGTATTTTAGACTTTCATTGGTTGGTAGTAGCTATTGCATTTATTGTATGGCTTGTTAGATTTATCATTTCTATATCTGTCATCAATACGGCAGCCCGTGATATGAAAGAAGAGAGAAGATATTACCTCTCTCTCCTATATTTCGAATTGCTACTTCCGTGGCAATCAATGACATTTGCACATTCTCATTTAGCTCGCAAAGAAAACAATTGCGTCTACATCAATAATCCTACTCATAACGCATGGAGTTAGCCGGATGAATCTTTGAAATCAGATAAGACGGACCTAACAACATCATCAAAGCTACGAAGAACGAACAGATGTTGATGATGACAAAAAATAGAATATTGAACGATACCGGAACGGTATCAACATAATAAGATTGCGGATTAAGTTTGATAATCTTAAAGTGGTCTTGCAGATAAATGAGTGCCACGCCGATGATATCGCCAATAATCATACCCTTGCCGATAATGAATACTGCTAGCCACAAGAAAACTTTTCTTACCGTATAGTTATTGGCACCAAGTGCTTTGAGTAAGCCTATCATATTGGTTCGTTCTATAATGATAATCAGCAGTCCCGATATCATAGTAAAACCAGCTATACCAATCATAAGAATAAGAATTACCCAGACATTCATATCAAGAAGACTGAGCCATGAGAAGACCTGAGGATTGAGCTGCATCACATTTCTCACATAGTATACGCCACCATATCTATCTTTCATCTTATCTATATTGGAAGCCATGTCATAAGTTGTTTTGTTGAGCATGTCATAATCCTTTATAGTGATTTCCAATCCACCATATTGGTCTTGCTTCCATTCATTAAGATGATTTACAGTATAGATATCGGTAATGAGAAAGATGTTGTCGTACTCCGAAAAATTGGTACGATAGATACCTTTAATGGTCAGACGACGTGCTCTGACATTTTCATTGACAAAATAGGTATATATTTTATCTCCTAGTTTCAATCCCAATTTATCGGCAATAGTTTGCGATATCACGACCTGATTGGAAGAAATCGTGTCACTGAATTGAGGAACAACACCGGCAACGAGATTCTTCTTCAGAAATGAAGCATCAAACTCATGTCCTACACCTTTTAAAACAATTCCTTGAAATGTGCTATCAGTCTTTATGATACCAGGCTTAGTAGAGAAACGTTGTATATGTTTCACTTGTTTGTAGTCTGATAGTTCGGCAAGCAGACTGTCATTTACAACTACAGGGCGCATCTCGTAAGATTTGGCATCGTCCATATTACTAATCTGGATATGAGAGCCAAAACCAATAATTTTGTTGCGCACTTCTGATTTAAATCCTATTACTATGGCTACAGATACTATCATAACGATAATACCAATAGCTATACCGGCCATTGCAATAAATACAGCAGGACGAGATGAACGTTTCGTCTCGGATCCGTTGTATATATGTTTAGCAATAAAAAATGATAACATCTTTTTCGCTCCTTATATTATATGTATTAAATATCTCTACCTGGATATGCTTCCAGGGCTTTTTCCAAAATAAATAGGGCTCGGTTCAAATCTTCTTTTTTCAGCACGTAAGCAATACGCACTTGGTTTTTGCCAGCACCTGGTGTGGTGTAGAATCCAGAGGCAGGAGCCATAAATACAGTTTCATTCTCGTATTCAAATTCTCTCAAACACCATTCGCAGAATTTATCAGAATCATCGACAGGTAGTTTGGCCACTGTATAAAAAGCGCCCATTGGTATAGGAGAATAAACTCCAGGGATTCTGTTGAGACCGTCGATCAGACATTTTCTACGCTCTACATATTCGTCGTAAGTATCGCGAAGATAGTCTTCCGGAGTATCCAAAGAAGCTTCTGCAGCAATCTGTCCTATCAATGGAGGACTTAGTCTAGCCTGACAGAATTTCATGACCGCCTTACGTATCTCTTCATTTTTAGTGATAAGTGCTCCAATGCGGATACCACATTCTGAATATCGCTTCGAAACAGAATCAATCAATACGACGTTCTGTTCGATACCTTTGAGATGGCATGCCGAAATGTAAGGAGAGCCAGTATAAATAAACTCTCTATAGACTTCATCAGAGAAAAGGAACAAATCATACTTCTTCACCAAATCGCGAATTTGATTCATTTCTTTCTTTGTATATAGGTATCCTGTCGGGTTGTTTGGGTTGCAAATCAAAATACCCTTTGTGTGCTCGTTAATAAGCTCTTCGAACTTTTCTACTTTTGGAAGAGAGAAACCTTCTTCAATGGTTGTAGCAATAGTTCTGATTGTAGCTCCTGCCGAAATAGCAAATGCCATATAGTTGGCATAAGCAGGTTCTGGAACAATAATCTCATCGCCAGGATTCAAGCAAGATAAAAAGGAGAATAATACCGCCTCTGAACCACCTGTAGTAATAATGATATCGTCCGCCGACAACTTGATGTTGTATCTGTCGTAGTACTTCACTAACTTTTCACGATAACTGCGGTAACCGGCGCTAGGGCTATACTCTAAGATACTGCGGTCAATATTGCGTATAGCATCTATTGCAACTTGAGGAGTTGGCAAATCGGGCTGGCCGATATTAAGATGGTATACATGTATTCCTCTTTGCTTTGCAGCATCTGATAGAGGAGCCAGTTTCCTGATTGGTGATGCTGGCATCTCGGTTCCTCGAATAGAAATCTTAGGCATTTTTCTCTTTTCTTTTTCTATTTATAACTAAACCTATAATCTTGTTTCACAAAAAAATCGTGCAAATTTAAGCATTTAATATTATAATCTCGCTAAAAAATGAAAACAATCGTCTCTTTTCGACGTCAGAATATTTATTTTGTGTTTGTTTTAGTTTTTTGTAACCAAGTCATTTCGTTAATCGGATAGAATCAATTAACTTTGTGCGCTATTTTATCCAATCGATAAAAAAAAGAAAAAGTAATGATGAAGAAAGATGATTATTTAATTAGGAGACTGGAAGATTCAGGTAACGAACAAAATTCTTTTTCCTTAATTGCAGATATTGATAGTACCGTAGATTCAGAGGTAGATCTCAAAATAAATTCAGGAGATGTTGTCCCGGTTTTGCCATTGCGAAATATGATATTATTTCCCGATGTATATATGCCGGTAGCAATAGGACGTAAGAGTTCTCTAAAACTTGTCAAAGAGTGTGAGCGTAAAGAAAAGAATATTGCCGTTTTCTGCCAGAAAGATGCGCAGACCGAGTCTCCGGAGTTTGATGATTTATATCATATCGGTACAGTCGCTTCGATTGTACGTATTTTAGATATGCCAGACAATACTACGACGGTGATTCTTCGTGGAATCAAGCGCTGTGAGTTGCAAAGTGTCGACCAATTCGAACCCTATTTGAAAGGGGTTGTCAATCTCTTCGAAGATGCTATGCCCGAGAAGAATGATCGCGAATTTCAGGCTTTGGTAGAGAGTTGTAAGGATTTGACTATTAGATATATTCGAGTATCAGATATTATGCATCAGGAGTCTATCCTGGCATTACGCAATTTGGGTAACTACTCATTCCTGATAGGTTTTATCTGCTCTAATCTGCCCTTCAAACAGGCCGATAAGCTTGAACTTCTAAAAATCGGTTCGCTGAAAGAGCGTGCCTATAAGTTATTGGAGATTTTGAACCGTGAAGTACAGCTAGCAGAGATTAAGGCAACTATACAGATGCGGGCTCGGGAGGATATTGACCAACAACAGAAAGAATACTTCCTACAGCAGCAAATCAAGACGATTCAAGACGAGCTAGGTGGAAATACACAAGAGCAGGAAGTAGAGGATATGCGTGCTAAATCGTTGAAAATGAAATGGCCGCAAGACGTTGCTGATGTTTTTGCTAAAGAATTGGCTAAACTCGAACGCACTCATCCTCAATCTCCCGATTATAGCGTTCAAATCAATTATCTGCAAACTATGCTCAATCTGCCATGGGGCGTTTATACCACAGATAATATGAATTTGAAGAATGCAGAGAAAGTGCTCAATCATGATCATTATGGATTGGACAAAGTGAAAGAACGTATTCTTGAGCATCTTGCAGTATTGAAACTCAAAGGTAATATGAAATCGCCTATCATTTGTCTGTACGGCCCTCCGGGAGTTGGTAAGACATCTTTAGGCAAATCTATAGCAGCTTCATTGAAACGTAAATACATCAGAATGTCTCTTGGAGGCGTTCATGACGAAGCTGAGATACGTGGACATCGCAGAACATATATCGGTGCTATGCCAGGTAGAATTATAAAAGGACTAACCAAGGCAGGTTCGTCCAATCCGGTTTTTGTGCTCGATGAAATAGATAAAGTAGGCAACGATCGTCAAGGCGACCCATCATCGGCATTGCTGGAAGTATTGGATCCTGAACAAAACAATGCTTTTCACGATAATTATCTTGATGTCGATTACGACTTGTCGAAAGTATTGTTTATTGCAACGGCCAATGACCTGAATACCATTCCTGGTCCCCTACTCGACCGTATGGAACTCATTGAGGTCAATGGATACATCACTGAAGAGAAGATAGAAATAGCTAGAAAGCATCTCTTGCCAAAAGAGTTGGAAAATAATGGCATGAAAAAGAATTTTGTAAAGATGCCAAAAGATACACTCGAAGCTATTATTGAAGATTATACGAGAGAAAGTGGTGTTCGTCAATTGGAGAAAACAATTGGTAAGGTACTCCGTAAGATAGCCCGTAAATATGCTACCGATGGAATATTTAATCAAGTAGAAATCAAGCCTTCTGATCTTAAAGATTATCTTGGTGCCAAAGAATATAGTAGAGATAAATATCAAGGAAATGAATATGCCGGTGTTGTAACTGGACTTGCTTGGACTGCTGTTGGTGGTGAGATATTGTTTATCGAGACTGCTCTTAATAAAGGTAAAGGCGGACATCTTACATTAACCGGTAATTTGGGTGATGTCATGAAGGAATCAGCGATGTTGGCATACGAATATATCAAGACTCATGCTGCTTATCTTCATATCAACCCCGAAGTCTTTGATAACTGGAACGTCCATCTTCATGTTCCCGAGGGAGCAATTCCAAAGGATGGTCCTTCTGCTGGTATTACAATGACTACTGCACTTGCATCGGCCTTTACACAGCGTAAGGTAAAAGCCAATCTTGCTATGACAGGCGAAATGACATTGCGTGGAAAAGTGCTCCCAGTTGGTGGTGTCAAAGAAAAGATATTGGCTGCCAAGAGAGCAGGTATTACTGATATTATTTTGAGTGATGAAAACCGTAAAGATATAGATGAAATACAAGACGTATATCTTAAAGGACTTACTTTCCATTATGTAAAAGATGCCAAAGAAGTTATTGAACTTGCATTGACTGACGAACTGGTAGTCGATGCCATAGACTTTACGATTCCTTCTGATAACGATAATAAAGATAAATAATGAAGTTTGAACTACAACATACTGATAGCAAAAGTAATGCTCGTGCCGGTCTGATAACAACAGATCATGGCACTATTCAAACTCCGATTTTTATGCCTGTTGGCACATGTGGCAGTGTCAAAGCTGTTCAGTTGTATGAGTTGAAAGATGATATTGAAGCTCAGATAATACTAGGTAATACATACCATCTTTATCTTCGCCCCGGTATCGATATACTCGAGAAGGCAGGTGGTCTGCATAAGTTTAATGGCTTTGACAGACCAATGCTGACGGATAGTGGTGGATTCCAGGTCTTCTCTCTGACCGGCATTAGAAAGATGAGAGAAGAAGGTGTAGAGTTTCGCTCTCATATAGATGGTAGCAAACACCTGTTTACTCCAGAGCGTGTTATGGATATCGAGAGAGCTATCGGTGCCGATATCATGATGGCTTTTGATGAATGCGCTCCTGGTACTTCCGATTATGAGTATGCCAAGAAATCAACAGCTCTCACTCATCGCTGGCTCGACAGATGTATAAAGCGATTCAACGAGACAGAGCCGAAATATGGCTATCAGCAGTCGCTGTTCCCTATTGTTCAAGGTTGCGTCTATCGTGATTTGCGTACCCAATCTGCCGAATATATTGCATCTAAGGGTGCAGACGGTAATGCTATCGGTGGACTGGCTGTTGGCGAACCTGTTGAGAAAATGTACGAAATGATTGAACTTGTCAATGGCATACTGCCCAAAGATAAACCTAGATACCTGATGGGTGTTGGTACACCAGCAAATATTCTGGAAGGTATATCTTTAGGAGTAGACATGTTCGACTGTGTTATGCCTACTCGAAATGGACGAAATGCTATGCTTTTCACAAAGGATGGCATAATAAATATGAGAAATAAAAAATGGGAAGACGACTTCTCTCCTATTGAGATGGATGGTGCATCGAGAGTTGATACATTATATAGTAAGGCTTACTTGCATCATTTATTTCATGCCAAAGAGTTCTTGGCCATGCAGATTGCCAGTGTGCATAATCTGGCTTTCTACTTATGGCTAGTCGGTGAAGCTAGAAAACACATTCTGGCCGATGATTTTGCAATTTGGAAGCCGATAATGATTATGAGGTTGTCCACAAGACTATAAAGCGATGAAGCATTTTAAATTGAAATTGAAACTGCCCAAAATACCGTTCCTTTCGAAGTTCTTCAGAAAAATAAAGAATTGGAAGATATGGAAGTTTATTTATAAGTATTTTGTGCCTAAGAAAGTGATTACCAAGTTAGATTGGTATATCATCAAAAAGTTCTTGGGTACATATATATTCTCTATAATTCTGATTATTTCTATTGCAGTCATCTTCGATTTCAATGAGAATATGGATAAGATGATGGATCACCATGCACCATGGAAAGCCATTATCTTTGATTATTATATGAATTTCGTACCTTATTTCGCCAATTTGTTCAGTCAGTTGTTCGTGTTTATTGCTGTTATATTCTTTACGACCAAACTAGCTGAGCATTCGGAGATTATCGCGATGTTTTCTAGTGGCGTCAGTTTCAAGAGACTTCTTCGTCCATATATGATATCGGCAGCAATTATTGCCATTGCTTCTTTCTATTTAGGCTCTTATGTTATTCCAACCGGTAGTCAAAAGCGTATTCAGTTTACTGAGAACTACATCCGTAGGCATAAAACGAATTTCGCTAATAATGTTCAGTTGGAAGTTGGCAAGGGTGTTATTGCCTATATTGAAAATTTTCAAAGTGGCGATAAATCAGGTATGAATTTTTCGCTCGATAAATTCGAAGGCAAGAAATTGGTTTCGCATCTCACTGCTAGTACTATTTATTACGACTCAACAGCAACTCGCAAGAATACTTGGACCATTCGTACTTATATGATCAGAGAGCTGAAGGGCATGCGAGAAAAAATCACTAAAGGTGATAGCAAGGATACCATTATCAATATGCAGCCTAATGATATTCTGATTCTAAAAGGACAAGAGCAGGAACTACGAAATCCTGAATTGAAACAATATATTGTGCGGCAGAAAGAGCGAGGATTTGCAAGTATTCAATCGTTCGAATTAGAGTACTATCGTCGATTCGCTACTCCTTTTGCAGCTTTTATTCTTACTATTATCGGTGCGTCACTTTCGTCACGGAAATCGAAAGGTGGTATGGGACTTTCATTAGGTATAGGTCTGGCATTAAGTTTTTCTTATATCTTGTTTCAATCTCTATCCTCTTCTTTCGCTGTCAATGCAGATTTTCCACCAATGATTGCTGTATGGATACCGAATATCATTTATGCATTTATCGCATTCTTCGTTTACAAAAGGGCACCTAAATAACCAATAGATAAGGCCATGATAAAGAGCAAACGAAATATTATCGCATTAGTTTACGACTTTGATGGGACTCTTTCGCCTAGCAATATGCAGGAGTATGGTTTTATGAAAGCCATTGGTAAAAACAAAGATGAGTTCTGGAATGAGAACCGTCTTCTATCAGAAAAGAATGATGCCAATGCCATATTATGTTATATGTACCTCATGTTGAAGAAGGCACAAGAGAATAATATTTCTTTGAGACGAGAATCTTTTCAGAATTTTGGCAAAGATATCAAACTTTACAATGGTGTTCCAGAATGGTTTGCTCTGATTAATAGTTATGCCGAAAATCTTGGGCTCACCATTCATCACTATATTATCTCTTCTGGACTTAAAGAAATGATTGAAGGAACAAGTATCTTTCATGAGTTCGAAAATATTTATGCTTGTTCTTACTTATACAATGTAGATGGCATTGCTTATTGGCCTGCTGTAGCAGTAGACTACACCGCTAAGACTCAATTCCTATTCAAAATTAATAAGGGAATAAAGGAAGTGAGTGATAACACAAAAGTAAACGAATATATTCCTGATGACAAAAGACCTATTCCATTCGAACACTTCATTTATTTTGGCGATGGAGAGACAGATATTCCATGTATGAAGATGGTAAAAGAGAATGGTGGCAATTCAATCGCCGTATATAAAAGATCTAAAAAAGAAGTTGCAGAGAAACTTATTCACCAAAATCGTGTC
>DAIUBN010000014.1:0-30802 GCA_036846645.1 Bacteroidaceae bacterium
ACCAGCCATTATTTGTTATAGATGGCATGCCTGTAGAGAGTACTGCCAACATTGACGGACAAGCCGGTCAGGGCACCGGAGAGAACATGACGAGCGGTGGTTCTGATTATTCTACAGGTATCAATATGATCAATCAGAGTGATATCGAATCTATAGATATACTTAAAGGTCCTGCTGCTGCTGCACTCTATGGTGCACGTGGTGCCAATGGTGTGGTAATGATCACGACAAAGAAAGGTGGCAAGAAAGCAGGCGTAGGTATAGAGTTTTCTTACGGACTCAAGATTTCCGATCCGCATCGCTTTCAGGAAGAGCAGAACAAATATGGTACCGGTGGCTTTGGTATGGCTCAACGCACAGCCAACTGGGACAGCATGTATCGCACCGATTCTACGTATGGTATGCTCATGCCTACCAACGATTGGGACGGTAAGTTTTATAGTGCCTGCTACGATGCACTTCCCTACACTGGTGGTCTTTGGGACTATGCCGAAAAGGCTTTCTCATGGCACGGATACAGCACATCCTGGGGTCCTCCTATGACGGGTCAGAAACTCCGTGTCAGAGGTACAGACGGCACTTGGGAGAATGGTGATGATTACTACAATTATCCTAATCCCGACAACCAGAAGGATATATACCGTAAGGGATACACCAACACCTACAATGTAGCCTTCTCTAATGGCGGCGAATGGGGTTCATTCCGTGTCTCTATCGGCCATATCAACAATGGTGCGATTGTTCCTAATTCAGGTTATAAACAAACCTCTGTTTCAATTGGTGGCAATATCAACCTTTCTAAAGTGTTAAGAGCATCGGTAAGTGCTACTTATACCGATTTCAATCGTCACAATCCGAATGTGACTTCTGATAATGCTTCGTATACAAAATGGTTCTACAACTACCCTAGAGGCTTTAATACGAATTATTGGAGAAACCGCTATAAACTGTCTGACGGTTCGAAAGCTGGCAACGGCGATCAGCATATTTCTTCCAATCCTGTAGAAATGTTCTGGAGAATGTACGAACAAAACCAACATCAATACAACAACAAGCTCATCAGCTCTATTGCATTGACCTATACACCTACAGACTTTCTGGATATTACCGGTCGCATCGGTCTAGATTTTGACATGATGGAACTCGAGTCGAAAAACAATCCTACTTCTTCTTCGGGTATCAACGGTGGTTACTATAGCCACAGAATGGGCAAGCAGAAAGTCCAAGACTATCAGTTCCTAGCCACAGTACACAAAGATGGACTATTCTTACAGAAGTTCAATGCCAGCTTCGCTCTTGGTGCAGAATCATGGCGCAGAAGAGATTACGACATGTGGGCACAGAACTCCCGCAAATGGTCTAATCCTTATATTTGGTCGTTCAGCAATTACGATCTCGAAGGCAACAACGGTAATATGAGTGGATTGCTTCCAGGCGAAAATCGTTATGAGAAACAAATCAACTCCATTTATGGTAACTTGGAAATGAATTGGGACAATTATATTTATCTGCAGGTCACCGGTCGAAACGATTGGTCGTCTACTCTCCCATCCAATAAGAATTCTTATTTCTATCCATCTGTCAATGCCAGTTTCGTATTCAGCAAGTTCATTCACAACGATTGGTTCACATTCGGAAAAGTGCGCCTTGCATTTGCCAAATCGGCCAACGATACCGACCCCTATCAGTTACTACCAACCTATTCGAGCGGTTCATTCGCCGGCAATCCTACACACAGTGTCAAGTCGGCATTGCCACCAGTCAATCTCGAACCGCAGTATGTCAATACATTCGATGCAGGTATCAACCTCAAGTTCCTCGACAATCGCATCAAATTCGATTTTACCTATTATCGCACTCGTGCTTACAATCAAATCATGTCGGCACCGCTGCCTACCTCATCAGGTTACGAAAGTTATAAGTTCAACACCGGAGAACTGGAGAACAAAGGTTACGAAATAGAATTAGGCGCCGATATCATCCGCTCCCGCGATTTCGAATGGAATATGACGCTCAACCTGGCTCATAACCAAAACAAGCTGATTTCGCTCGATGGCGAAACACAATCACTCTACTTGGGTAATATATTCGGTGCAACCAACGGTCCGACGATGAAAGTTACCGTAGGCGAAAAGTATGGCGGCATCTATGGTTGGGATTACGAACGCGACGCCAGTGGCAACAAGATTGTCAACCTGGTATATGGAAATGGTGCCTACAGTAACACCGTTATCGGTACTACCTACAAGACAACCAAAGACCAAGTACTCATTGGTAATGCTACACCCGATGTAACAGGTGGTCTGAATACCTCTCTCCGCTACAAATCGTTCTCATTGTACGTTCTCGCCGATTTTAGTTACGGGGGCGATATATGGAGTGGCGATTATGCTACAGCATTGCAGTGCGGACTTAGCCCTTCTACTTTGTACGAACGTGATGGCAATGGCTTGCCCTTCACCTATGGCGACGGGACAAAAGCCAATCATGGTATCATCATGGATGGTGTACTCGAAGATGGAAGTAAAAACACGAACGTGGTTCACTACACATGGAAGTATGGACGTCTAGGTTCTTGGGGCGGCAACGCATCTCGCAACCAGCTAAGCACCCCATCAATTCTGAAAAACAATTGGATTAAACTTCGTGAGGTCACTCTTACTTGGAATGTACCCTCCAAATTAGTTCAAGCTACTAGAATTTTCCAAACTGCACAATTGTCATTCACAGGCCGCGACCTGTTCTATATCTACTCCTCTCTACCCGATAAAATCAATCCAGAGGCGACTTCTATGCAGACCGGTAACGCACAAGGTATGATGTTCGGTGCCCTTCCAGGTATCCGTTCGTTCACCTTCGCCGTAAAGGTTAGTTTCTAATTGTTGAATTTTAAAAAGCTAGTTATGAAAAAGATCAAAATATATAAGCTTTCTATAGTTTTACTAATAGCAGGGTTGGTTCAACAAGGTTGCACTAATGGCTTCGAAAGCATGAATAGAGACTGGCAAAATCCTACTCAAGCAACCATCCCTACGATGATGAACTATGTATTGAGTACTTTCGAACTGGGCTGGCAGGAACAAAATGCCATACACAACGGCTACTACTATGCCGTTACTCAGCAATTGGCCAATGCAGCCCCGCGATATGTCATCACACAGGGCGAAACCGAGATATGGAACAACTACTATAGTGCTTTGCGCACTATCAGAGCTCTCGAGAAGATGCTTGCCAGCAACAGTTCTAATCTCAAAGCAGACAATATATCGGCTATGCTAAAAGTTTGCCTGGCCTACAAAACACTTCGCACATGCGATTATTTCGGAGATATGCCTTTCACAAAAGCAGGCTATGGCAACGAAGGCAGCAGCGAATACCTTCGCCCCGTCTACGATAAAGAACAGGATATCTATAAGGCTTGCCTCGACATGCTCAAAGAAGCAGCCAATAGTTTCGTCGACAATACTTCTGACCAGATTGTTTCGGTAGGCGACCCTTATAACATTTTTTGGAACTCTGCCTTTGTATCTAAGACCGACTACACTATGTGGCGCAAGTTTGCCAATTCTATACGTCTGAGGTATGCAATGCAGATATCAACGGTAGATGCCAGCACTGCTCAGTCTATCATCGGCGAAATATTAGGCAATCCGTCGGCCTATCCACTACTCGACTCCGACAGTCGCGACGAAACTGCAGGCTTATGGCCTACACGTCTCAGTCTTACATTCGATAGCCGTCCTTGGAGTTTCTCTGCCGAGAATCTCACTTGCCTAGGCTCTGTAATGTGGAAAGAGATGACCGATCTTGCCGTACCTACTGTAGGCACTACAGCTACTGCCGACGATGGCGTGAGCGATCCTCAGTTCTACGATCCTCGTGGCTATCTGTTCTTCGAGACAAACAATAACAACAAGTGGTTGCCACAAATGCAGTTCAATGCACCGTTCACACAATCTCGTGGCGGATATTTCACCGGTACTTACCCAAGTGGCAGAAATCATGCGCAGACAGATCAAGAATGGAATAACAAGCAGAATGCCTATTACTCGTCGGTCAACTACTATTTGGTGAGAGATGACAATTCGTATCCCGAACTAATGATTACCGACGCCGAAGTCAACTTCATCAAAGCCGAAGCCTATACACGTGGCGTTGGCGTGAGCAAAGATCTTGCAAAGGCAAAGACCTGCTATGAAAATGGCATCAAAGCATCTATGCGAACATGGTTCTCGTTCTATACACTCATCAACTCGTCTACTTACAAATGGGTGATGTATCCTCCTCACGTACCTACTGCTGCCGAGATAACAGATTATATCAACCGCACAGGCATATCATTCTCCAGTAACGAGAATACAGCGTTGAAGCAGATTTACAAGCAGATTTGGATAGATTCATTCCGTCAGCCATGGGTTGCCTTCAACCTGATACGCAGAGTTGGCGCCGATATGCTTCCTCATGAAAGCGGACTCACCAACGAATTTGAGACTTTCTACCGTATTCCTTATCCTGAGACCGAAATTATCAACAATGCGGCCAACTATACCTCAGCATTAGGTGGTAGAGAAAATACGCCACAGAGCAAGAAACTCTTCTGGCAGAAATAATGAGCCAACACTAACATCTTAGTATTTTAAAGAATAAGGATGCTTCGCGATGAAGCATCCTTATTTATTTCAAAAACACAATATCTAGGGAGTCATCCTCAGGGTATTGATATAGGCCGTATCTACCTTGCAATTCTCAAAACGGCAAGCTTTCAAAAAAGCTTGCATCAAATGTCTTGCTGTAGCTTGGTCGGGACGAGCTTTGCGTATATCGGCGTAGCCCACTCTGTTGGCCTCCGAGAAATCCTTTATCTTATTCCAGTCGGTTGGTGGCTTTATACCTACGAAGCAAGAATTACCCATCTTCTTGTAGGGCCAGAATGTGTAGCCTATCCCATTTTCTTTCAGCATGGTGCAGAAAGCAGTCTGCCACTCGTTGGTATTATGTCCCGTTTCGCCCATATACATCGGCAGGTTCACACTGTCTCTAAACTGAATAAAAGAGCGGATAGCCTCCTTGGTAGGCTGATCGCCATAACGATGGCAGGTGTACATCATATTATTGTCGAACTTTGAATCTTTAAAAGGTTTGAAATTACCATTCCATTGTGCACCACCCAAAAGTACGATATGATTTTTATCTTCCTTACGAATAGCAGCAACACCCTTTTTGTAAATGCCTTCGAGCTTACTATTAAGCGCTTCCATATTCGAGAAATATGGTGCGATTGGCTCATTAAGTAGTTCGTAGCCCAATATCACCGGTTCGTTTTTATAATGCTTTGCAATGCGCTGCCATATCTCGCAAAAGAGTTGCTGACTCTTCTCACTCTCAAACAGCCATGGATAGCCATAACTATCATCAATATTATCGCCCGTCTGTCCGCCCGGAGCATCGTGCATATCCAATATCAGATACAGTCCGAACTCACGGCACCAATCCACTAGCTTGTCTATGCGTTTAAAGCCATCTTGTTTTGACGTCAGTCCCATATAATCTTCGTCTGTGAAGAGTTTATAATGAAACGGCAGTCTGATGGTATTGGCACCTGTACTTTTAATAAAACGGATATCATCTCGAGTAATGTAATTGTCTTTAAATGCCTTCCAAAAATCGGCAGTAGCGTCGGGGCCCACCAACTGGCAGAACATCTCATTAATAAAATGTCCCGAATTAGTTTTACTGAATTCGAACATATAGCCTTCTGGATTGAGCCAATTGCCTAGATTGGTACCCATAATAAATAGTGGTTGTCCGTCGGGGCGTATCAATTTTTGTCCCTCCACGCGAACAAACTTAGATTGATGATCGGTAGCAGCACTCTTCTTTTGAGCGCCCGCTTGAGCCGCGCATAAGATGAATAAGATAAATAAAAGACGTTTCATGTATTATAAATTTTTGTAATTGAAGTCATCGTTAAATCATACTGCAATATTACACAAAAATTCAGTAATAGATGCAGAATATCTGATATTTTATATTTCAGCAGATATTCTACCGGCCGAAATCATCTTCAATATGTTTCAAAAAATACATCAAGAACATTTGGGAGAAATATCAAGACGTTTCGAGTAAAACGTCCTTATCATTCACTTGAAACGTCCAGACGAAATTTGATAATGAATTCAAAGTTCGTTATCCAACGATAGTACCCAAAACAATAAAAGGACCAAATGAGACCTGTCTCATCATATTTGCAGTATCACTATTACAAATATAAAGAATAGACAGGTCTCGGTCCGTTAACCAAATTTTAATTTGCGATCAACACTTCTTCTGAAAACAATTCTATGTCAGATAACTTAAATACTACATTACGACTATTTGATATAAGAAATTACAAGCATTAATAATTTTGTGTCAACGTACTGTTCTTTCTCGTTGCATTGAGCGGGAATGGGAATATCCATAGAGGAGAATCAGGTGCTAATGTATAAGTACCGATATCGGGCAAAGTACGAGTGATGGTACGTTTGTAGGCCGACTCCGTATTCCAACGCTTACAATCGAAAAAGTTTTCGTAGGTAGCGAGACATTCTATCCATTTGCTCTTCTGCAACAATGCCATAGCTTCTTGTTCGGTAGTGGCAGCGAAAGCTTCATAATAATCGGGAGCAATACGATATGAACGTATTTTATTGATGAGCGCCATACCTTCGGCAATCTTTCCAGTACGGATATAGCACTCGGCTGCTGTGTAGTACATTCTGTCACTGGTGATGCCATATTCGTTGACATTGGCCTGCATACCAAAATACATATAGCAGCCATTGATGCCGCTAAGCATGTATCCATAGAGTGTACTCCAAACCTTATTGGTATCGCCGGTAGTAGTACCTCCGGTATCGCCACCTTCATCATCGCCGTCGTCTGATCTGGATATCTGCTTGTCTTCGCTTCCATCATCATCTCCACCTCCACCGGTGCCGCCTTTGTTACCATTAATATAAGCATAATCTTTAACGTAATCACCCTTTTCGAATAGCGTAGCCGATTCTAAAGAAAGCCCTTCCGTAAAAGGTGCAGCAAATGAGCCCATAAAGACATAATTGTTTGTAACTTGTTGTTTAAGTATCCAATCGTTATTGGTCAATACAGTAGAACGATCTTCGATGGCTCCATTCAATTCGAGCGCTTTGAGTGCGTAAGGCAATGCTTCTGAATAACGTTTCATCTGCATCAGTACCTTGGCACGAACGGCATTGCCCCATGCACGGTCGCCTCTCACCACATCGCTATTATCGTTGGGCAGTGCGGCAATATATTCGTCGCTACAATCGGCCAATATCTGTTTATAAACTTCGGCCACAGTTTGTTTGGTTTTTGTATCGGTAACACTCAAATCGGTGACGTAGGCTATACCACCATCATTACTGGCTGTAGATTCATCATACTGTTTGGCATAAATATTGACCAATAACCAATGTAGATAGCCTCTCATAACATGTGCCTCGGCAACAATCTGAGATTTTTTCGATTCAGTGCCACTCACACCAGGAGCTTTATCTATGATGGTATTCATATAATTGATATACTTGTAGGCCGTACTATATCTGGTATCTTCTGATGTAAGATTTGCACGATCCACTTTAGCATCGTATGCCAGCCAAGCATATTCGTTGGTACTGGTCTTGGCCAGTGCAAGTGGAACATTCTGAGCTGATCCATAAGATTCGTTACAGATAACTCCCAAATCTTTCATCGGATTGCCTATAGCAAAATTATTATTGAGCAGACACTCCAGATCCGTAAGATTGTCGAGTGTAGTTTCTCCTTTGGGCGTGATATCGAGCTGACTATTACACGACACCATGCATATACCTAATGCGACCGTTAATATTATTTTTTTCATCATTCCGTAGTTTAGAGGTTAATACTTAGACTCATGATATAACTCTTAGGAATCTTTGTAGTAGAATAACCCGTTAAAGGATTGTTTGCTTCAGGATCAATGCCCTGACTATTGCGTACCCACTTGCCCACATTATTCATCTGAACTCTGAGATTGAGTCCCTGGATACCGAGATGGCGGCAGAATGGTTTGGGGAATGTATATCCCAATACAAGATTTCTAATTTTCATATAATCTGCATGTACTACTGTAGCATCGATATAATCGAATTCACCAATGGTCATCGAACCGGGATAACCATTGGCTATGCTGGTACTCTTGTTGCTGGATGTCCAATAGTTGAGATAGCTTGCAGGGATAGCCGATAGATAATTGAGCTGAGCAGGATATCCATAATAATAACCTTCGTGAGTATAGTCTTCCATGCAGGCACGCATATAATGACCACCATAGAAGGTGAACAAAGCAGAGAGCGAGAAACCACGCCATGTGATTTCGGGACGGAAAGAAGCGACAACCTTCGGGTCGAGTCCGCCGGAGAAGACTACATCGTCTACAGAGAACTCGGTAGATGTAATAGGTGTAGTGCTCACGGTTCCATCTTTCTTGTACCAAGAATAGGCTTGCGTACCGCTATCATCGGTGACCATACCGGCATAACGATAAGAATAGAGAGAATTAACAGGATCACCTGTATGACGAACAGTAAGTGCCTCGTAGCCTGATGTAGGTTGGTGGTCTACCTGAACTACCTTATTCTTATTGTAGGCAATATTAAAATTGGCGTTGATACCCAGCCCGTCATCAGTCTTCGGTTTGAGAATAGCACCATTGAGTTGCAATTCGATACCCTCATTGCGAGCCTTACCATTATTAATAGTAAGCGAAGTCCAACCTGTAGTAGGATCGATATCGGTGAGAGAGAGCAAATCGCTACTCGTCTTGCGATAAACATCCAAAGAACCATTGAGGCGACTATCGAACAAGAGGAAGTCGAGACCGAAATTCCATGAAGAAGTTTTCTCCCATCTCAATTGATCATTGGGAGGAGTATTGAGAGTGGCAGATTTCTTGCCGTTGAGTGTATTGACACCCATTGCAGCTGTAAGATAAGAAGAAACACTCTGGTCGATATTACCTGTAAGACCATAGCTAGCTCTGAATTTGAGTACATTGATCCATTTGATGTTCTTCATAAAGGCTTCGTTCTGCATGTTCCAGCTTGCACCGACCGACCATAATGGACGACCGCGATATTTAGGATCGGCACCAAACAAATCGGCTTTATCAACACGATAAGAGAAAGAAGCCGTATAGCGAGAATCGTAGGTATAATCGCCATTGAAATAGACAGAATAGAAACGATGGAGTACATCTGAAGTCTTGAAATCGTCGGATGATGTAGCGCCGGTAGGTGCATAATTGTCACCCAAGTCGGTTTGTGTAAGATAAATCAGATCATTGAAATTGATAATGTTGTTCATATTGGTCTGTGTACGGTCGTCATATCCCAACAATAAATCATTGGCATATTTATCGTGTACTTGGCGATATTCGAAACCTGCCAATGCCTCTACAGCATGTTTCTGTTTGAAAGTCTTGGCATAATCGGCCTGGATTCTGAATGTATAGTAGTCGCCCGTCTGATGTTTAGTTTTGAGCATACCACCTTCGGGAATATAATGTTTACCACCACTGGTATAGAGGTTGTAAAGATGGCGCATATCATAAGAATCGGGTTCGTAGTAGATATCATTCTTATAAGTAATATCTTCGTACTGGAAACGTGTATTGATGCTCAGTTCGGGCAATATCTTGAAGTTGGCATGAATATAAGGACGGATATTGGTACGACGTCCTTTACCAAAATTCATATCGCGCTCGTTCATCAGATTGAATGCTTCGGACTTGAGACCTAGTGCAGAGTTGGATAAAGATGATTCTCCAAGGTAAACGTCGGCTTCCATATCTGCCAGCGAACCGTCGGCATTATACATGCTCTGATAAGGTAAGAAAGAATTGACCGACTTGTATCCGGTAAGGGATTCTTGTGTCTTGGCACGCTCACTGATAACGTTGATACCAAATGAAAGATCGAGCCATTTGGTCACATTCATATCGCCTTGATAGCTCAACTGGAAAGTTCTGTCGTACTCGTGGATCGTTCCGGTATTGTCATCCTTATAATTGAGCACGATGTTGGAATTGACCTTCTTTCCCATCGAACGAATAGCGATGTTGTATTGTTGCAGTACCCTGGTGCGAAGCATGGCGTCGCGCCACTCCTGACGATAGTCATGACTGCGCAACTGCTGCATCTGCGATTGATAATCGGCATCAGAGATAGTACCCAACTTATGCCCCAGCATCAGTCGCAAAGCAGGAGTGATGGCATGGGGATTTTTTTGATAAGAGCCTGTAAGTGCATTATAGGCATCTCCATTATTTTGCACGTAGTCAAAATTGTATTTCTCCAAATCGAGAAGTTGCGAGCCATTGGCCCAGCCACGATTACCGAACGACTCCTTGTCGTAAATAGACAAATCGGCATTGACATCAATAGAGATTCTGTCGGAATGTGCACGTTTGGTAGTGATAACGATAACGCCATTGGAAGCTCTTACACCATATATACTAGCTGCAGAAGCATCTTTAAGGATGGTGATATTGTCGATATCATAAGGATTGACAGTTTCGATACTACCTTCAATTGGTAGTCCGTCGACAACGACAAGTGGAGTGGTACGAGCCTGAAAAGAACTCACACCACGGATGGTCATAGCACTTTCGCCACTACCATTGTTACCATTGCTATAGATGGTGAGACCGGGTATCTGGCCTTCCAAACGGCTTGATACATCACTGGTATAATGATTGTCTATATCCTTGCTACCTATAAGCTGATATGAACCGGTAGCATTCTCACGTTTGATATTGCGATAACCAGTTACGAGAACCTCGTCGAGAATTGTTTCATCACTCTCCAACTTGATCATCACAAATCTACCGGTACTCTTATTGATTTGAATCTTACGAGACTTCATACCAATATAAGAGATCTCCAGTTCGGGACCATTGCCCTCAACCATCAAAGAAAAATTACCATCCACATCGGAACTCACACCATTAGTGGTACCTACTTGCACTACACTAGCGCCAGGCAGTGGCTGATCTTCGGTATCGGTCACCATACCAGTAACCAATTTCTTAAAATAAGGTCGGTTCTTACTAGCTTTCGTCAATATCACCGTACCTTTTACGATTTCGTAGTTGAGTCCGGCTATATCATAAAATATCCGGTTGAGCAACTGAGTGAATGTAGCTTTTCTTATTTCGCAAGTAATACGTGGAGCACCCTGCACCACCTCTTTCTTATATGCAAACTGATAGCCGGTTTTCGAACGTAAATCTTTCGTGACCTGCTCTACAGTCTGATTCTTATAGCTTACATCATAAGTCTGCGCACTTATCTTCGAAGGAAGAATCAGCATTAGCGTCATCATGAATGCTACTATTATTTGATAATTTCTCATTTTAAATTGGGTTTAATTTTCAGGTTTATTTTGTTGATACAATTACTTTATTACCGTTCTGGCGCAAGCAAATGCCACCCATACGGTTGAATATTTCAATAACTTCACTAAACTTACCATATCTTGGAATGCCTCCCATGAACTCGGTATGAGCCAGAGATTTATCGGCAAACTCATAATCGAAGTTGTACCACCGACTAAGTGTTTTCATAATCTGGTCCATGTCCTGTCCATCGAAAGCGAAGGTACCACTACGCCAGCTGGTCACAACCTCTGTATCTACAGCATGAACCTTGGCTGTAGCATCTGCATTAGAGAATACAGCTTGATGACCAGGCGTTAGCATCAACTGACTGCCATTGCCGGAAATAGGACGAAGAGCGATACTACCACTAATCAGACTGGTGTAGATATTGTTTTCATCGGGATAGGCGTGAATGTCGAATTCTGTACCATATACCCGTACTTCCTGTTTACCGCTGACTACATAAAAAGGCTTGTTACTATCGTGAGCAACTTTGAAATAGGCCTCACCACTTAGTTCGACACGACGTTCGTTGCCATCAAAATTCTCGGGATAACGCAACTGCGTTTGAGCATTGAGCCAAACTTCTGTACCATCTTCTAAGGTAACTTTAAATTCACCGCCACGTGGAGTTTCCAATTTGTTCATCACAACCTTGCCACCTTTCACGCTTTGAGCAATAATCTTACTGTTCTGAACAGCATTGGAGCCCAGTTGTATTTTCTGTCCATTGTCGAGTGTAAGTGTAGCACGAGTAGAACCATGAGTGATGACATTGCTGGCAACCACCTGAGGAGATGATGACTGTTCGTTCTTGATAGAATAGTTGTATACCAGATACGTACCGACAATAAGAATGATAGAAGCGGCTACCGAAACCATACTATAAATGATAGCCCTACGACGACTTACATATTTCTTCTCTTGGATGCCCAATCGATGTTTCATCTGCTCGAGCGGACGATGATAATCGGTGAGACGGACACGAGATAATGCTCTCTGCATCTGTTCTGGATCGAGAAGGCGTTGATAAGCCTCTTCGTTCCATTTGTTTCTTGTGCGCCATGCATCGATTATCTTACATTCGTCGTCACTAGCCTTACCTATCATGCGTTTGCAGATAAGCATAGAAATGATTTGTTCTTCGTCGTTATTCAACATTGCTATATTGTTTTGATATTATATTTCTAAATGGTATACAAATCCATCGTATCACCACGCTACAGCAGTCTACTGGCCTACACTATTTTGTCTGTTCGGCTATGGTCTTGGCTGTTTCTTCTTCTGATGGGCGTGAAGCATTGGCAGAGAAGATATGACCAGTGCTGTCAATCATGATGAATCTCGGAATACCGGTTATACCCCATTGCTCGGCAAATTTCTTATCGTTCTCGGGAGTAAGTATATATTGTGCCCACTGGGGTTTGTCTTTGGCAAGTTTACCTTTCCAGGCATTGGCATCCATATCAGTAGAAATACTGATGAACTGTACTTTATCATTGCCTTTGAACTTCTCAACAAGCTTTTCAAGATGAGGAATCTCCTTGCAGCAAGGACCGCACCAAGTAGCCCAAACATCTATATAAGTGAACTTGCCATTAATCAAGTCTTTAAGTTGAACTTGTTTGCCATCAACAGTATTCAAAGTTATATCAGGAGCTACCTTGCCAGCCTTTGTATTTTCTTTCGATATAGCCAACTGTTTATATGGTGCAACGATATCGCTATCTTTGCCTGCAAAAGCTTCAATTTTAGGAATAAAAGTCTTCATATCACCAGAGCCATCGCCATAGGTGAAATAATCGTTGCAGATAATTCTGACCATCATTCGGCGAAGTTTAGGATTGGTCACTTTCTCATTGACCACCTTCATCATATCATAACAATATTGTTCGTTACTACCTTTCATCTCTCTGTCAACACTAGAAACGAGTGCTGTGAGCGACAGTGCTGTGCGGAAGTTCAAATCGTCGTTGATGTCTATACCTTTAATAAGACTACAAAATTCTGCATCTTTTTTATAATCAGTCTTTGTATCGTATGCTTTATCCATGATGAGACGCATTTTCATCCAGCGGTATTGCTTTTCTGCCTGACGAGTATAATATGAACGCATATCTTGATTCTTTATATTTTTAAGCAATGCTACAGTACTTTTATATTCAGAATCGAGCAAACTTCTATAAGCTGCATTAGTTTTGGACTCGGAAGGATCGGGCGCAAAGTATTTCATATTGTCGAAAGCCTGGATATCTCTATTCACAAAATAACTGATATCAGGATCATTGCCTGAGAATTTCACATCGTAACCCTTTGTGGTTTTCTTAATGGTCATCTGCACCGTCTTGCCTTTGACAAGATGAACGCCAAATAAATCATTATTGACAAGCACACTCACATCCAACCAATCGGAAGAAAATGACGGATTGAAAGAAAAAGAGCCCTTGGCAGTAATAGGAGAATTGCCTTCAAGATTATCCATCGGATCGCCGTTTGGTGAGTAAGTGAAACCTATTTCATCTACTTTCACCCCCTGGATTGTTCCTTTCAGCATCTGAGCATGCGATAGCATAGGGGTGCTTATCAGCACTGCCAATACTATTGTTTTCAAAAAATTGTAGTTTCTCATCATGTTGTTTATTAGAATTATTTTAATCATTAACGCTGAGAAATCAATTATGGGGAACAAAATAAGTAATTATTTTTTAGAAAACTTTATTTAGTCATCTTTAAAATGCTCCGAATGCCATTTTAGTGCTATCGTTATTTATCTTTTGCTACGCTTCTTCATACATTGCTATCTTTTTGCAAAATCATATTGCCGATAAAAAATAAAGCAATCGTTAGTTTAGGTTTCAAACTTTTGTATAACTTTGCCCCCAATCTTGCTAAAGGTTATATCTAAGATAACATGATTGACGAAGAACAAATATTGACAGATTTCATTAATGGCGATATAGATGTTTTCTACAAGAAAATGTATTCGCCATTGCTTGCGTATGCTGTCAGATACTTAGGCAACGACTACTCCTTTCTTGCTGAAGATTGTGTTCAAGATGCCATTGTATTATCGTATGAGAGACGCTCTACCTTCAATTTCATGTGGCAACTTAAAGGATATGTATATACCTGTGTTCACAACAACTGCATTAACATATTAAGAAAAACAAAACTCGAAAACGACTATGCAGCCCAGCAAAAAGATATTGAGGATGAAATAGCAGCAGGGATGATTGAACAAGAGACAATAGACTTGCTGCATAAAGCCATAGAAGAGCTGCCTGAGCAATACCGACAAATCTTTGAACTGAACTACGAACAAGGTATGAAGATGAAAGAAGTGGCAGATGCTCTGAATATCACCTTTGAAGCTCTCAAAAAGAGGAAAATAAAAATGTTTGCACTGCTACGTGAGAAATTCAAAGACAATATGCCTATGCAGGCTCTATTGTATATTATCACATTGTGCTGATTGGTCTTTTCTATGAGATTATCACAATTCTGCACAAAATATCTATTCAAATTGAAAATATACTTGTACGGCAATACAAATTTACTTACATTTGCCGCCGAACATTATAAATTTAATTTTAAAATAAAGAATTATGAGAAAGTTTTTATTCGTTTCAATTATTGCTTTACTTTGCGGCATTACCAGTGGTCTTGCAAAAGACATCAAGACAGTTGTGTTCAAGACATCACCCGAGATGCATTGCGAAAACTGCGAAAACAAAATCAAATCGAACCTTCGCTTCGAGAAAGGTATCAAAGATATTGTTACCGATCTGAATACAAAGACCGTGAAGGTGACATACGATGAAGATAAGACCAATGTAGATAACATTATCAAAGGATTCGCTAAGATAAAATATCAGGCTACTGTATTTAATGGCGGCGATAAGAAATGCGAAGGCCACAAAGATGGTAACTGCTCTAAAAACAAATCTTGCGGCGGATGCAAAGAGAAAGCAGAAAAAGCAGAAAGTTGCGATAATTGTAAAAATAAGACAGAGAAAGCAGGTTCATGCACAAACTGCAAAAACAAAAATGGAGAGAAAAAAGAAGGCTGCTGCGGTAAATGTGCTGAAAAATGCAATGCCGACAAACAAAAGTAATTAAAAAACATATTTCGGATATGTAGTCCGAAAAGAAGTAATATAAAGCCATTACAGTATATTGTGATGGCTTTTTTATTATACCATTTACAGATATTGCTGATCAGAGACAGATAATAATCTCAACTTTTTTTGAAAAAAGTTGAGATTATATTTGGTAGATGTTTTAAATCATTCTATATTTGCATCGATTTAATAATTGTAATGATTACAAATTTGAAAAGAATTGATTTATGAATACATTTGAATATTTACTTCGACACGACATCAAGCCATCGGTGCAAAGACTAGCCATAATGGACTATCTGGATGCACATCGGACACATCCGACTGCCGATGAGATATTCAATGCGCTGTCACCATCAATCCCTACACTGTCAAAGACTACGGTCTACAACACGCTGCGGTTATTTGCTATTCAAGGTGTGGTACAAAGTATCACGATAGATGAGAAGAACGAACATTTTGATGCCGATACATCAGTTCATGCTCATTTCCTTTGCAAGAGCTGCGGCAAGATATACGATGCGATGGTTAAATCGAAAAGATACCCTGGCGAGGCAGAACTCAAAGATGAGGGTCATACAATCGAAGAAATATATATCTATTATAGAGGTATATGCAGAAACTGTAAAGAAAGAATTAATAATAACAATAAACAATAAGTTTAACTAATTAAAAAAATAAAGATTATGAAAAAGTTTAGATGTAGTGTATGTGGTTATGTATTCGAAGGTGATGAAGCTCCAGAAAAATGCCCTCTTTGCAAGGCTCCACGCGAAAAATTCGTAGAAGTTATAGAGGTTGGTGGTGCAATGACATTTGCTGACGAACACGTAATTGGCGTAGCTAAAGGTTGTGACGAAGAGATGATTAAAGATCTAAACGCACATTTTATGGGTGAATGCTCTGAAGTGGGAATGTACCTGGCAATGAGCCGTCAGGCAGATCGCGAAGGATATCCTGAAATAGCAGAAGCTTACAAACGTTATGCTTGGGAAGAAGCAGAACATGCTTCTAAGTTTGCAGAACTTCTTGGTGATGTTGTTTGGGATACAAAGACCAATCTTGAGAAACGTATGATGGCAGAACAAGGTGCTTGCGAAGATAAGAAACGCATTGCAACTCGCGCTAAACAACTCAACCTCGACGCAATCCACGATACAGTACACGAGATGGCAAAAGACGAAGCTCGTCATGGTAAAGGATTTGAAGGATTATACAATCGTTATTTCGGTAAGAAATAATTAGATTTTTAACGATATTCCCGCGGTATCTTACAAAATAGTCGTTACATTTGTAGAAAAATGAACGACCCTATGAAAAGGTTTGTAAGTATCGCGGGAATATTATTTTTTGTAAGTTTCTGCTATTCTGCGAAAGCACAGGTTGTAGATACTATCGCTATTGATACGATGTCTACAGAAGTGTATGTCAAAGAGATGACATGCCGCTCGTTCATTAAAGAAATCTACGACTACCGTCGCAAAAGTACGCCATGGCAATTTAAAGGCAAACGCCCTACCCTACTCGTTTTTTATGCCAACTGGTGCAGTCCGTGCCGACACATGCTACCCATCATCAATAAATTGGCCGATGAGTATGAAGGCAGAATAAAATTCTACCGTATCAATGTGGACAATGAAAAAGATCTAGCTCATTATTTCAAGACTGCATACATCCCGATGTTTGTATTTATTCCAATGAGAGACGAACCTAATAAATGCACCGGGGCAATGACCGAAGATGCATTAAGAGAAAAGTTGGAAGAAATACTGAAAAGCAAATAAGAAGCTATCACACAGCTTTACGATAGATTTTATATCCGATTGCTGCAATAATTATACTCATCAGCGGACTGATATAATTAAATACACAATAAGGCAGATAAGTGAGTGTAGATACTCCTAAGACGGTAGATTGTGTCATACCACAAGTGTTCCAGGGCACAAGTACAGAAGTAACCGTACATGAGTCTTCTACTGTTCGACTCAACAACCTGCTCTCGTACCCTTTCTTCTTGAAAGTAGCCTTGAACATATTAGAAGAAAGTATGATAGAGAGATATTGATCGGCCACCATCGAATTGAGCATCAAACCTGATAAGACAGTAGATGCTACCATGCTTGTACGCGTCTTAGAGAGCTTAGTCAATACCGAAGTAATCGTTGCGAGCATACCACTAGCAGTCATAGCGCCACCAAAACACATGGCACAAAGAATCAGCCATATCGTATTGAGCATGCCTGTCATTCCTTTAGTAGCCAGCAATTGGTTGATAGCTTCATTTGAAGTATGAATAGATGTGCTACCATATATACTGCTGATGAGTCCTTTGAACAACGTGATAGACGAAAGATCTTGCCCTCCTATTACTTTCATTAAAATTTCGGGCTGAAAGAAATAAGCAAACACAGCTGCCAAGATAACCGATGAAAATAAGACTACGATGGCCGGAAGTTTCTTCACGATAAGAATTGCAGTAATCACAGGCACCACCATCAACCAAAGAGAGATATGATAAGTCTGCTTTAGCACAGTAGTATACATTCCAATTGTAGAAGGATCGTTAACTTGATGAGACAATCCGGCAAACAAGAAAACCAACAATGATATAGAAAGCGAAGGTACCGTTGTAATAATCATATATCTGATATGAGTGAACAATGGAGTGTTCGTCATAGACGAAGCCAACACGGTAGTATCCGACATCGGAGATATCTTATCACCAAAATATGCACCGGAGATAATCGCACCAGCAATCCAACCGTCAGGAAAGCCTTGCGCCCTACCAATTCCCATCAATGCAATACCTATGGTGGCTATAGTAGTCCACGAACTACCCGTCATTAACGATACGATACAACAAATTATGCATGAAGAAATAAGAAAGAAACTTGGATGAATAATCTGCACGCCATAATATATCAAGGTAGGAACAATGCCGCTCACCGTCCATATACCCGATATAGCACCAATAAGCAACAAGATAACGATAGCCGAACCGACATTTCCGATATTATCGCTAAAAGACTTTTCTATGGCCGTCCATTTGGTTTTATACACCAATAGTGCTATGGCGCAACAAATTGATGTAGCAAAAAGTAGAGCAATCTGACTTCCTCCAGCCAAGGCATCAATCTGCAAAAAATGAATGATAATGAACAAGAATATAATGAGTGCGATAAATGGCGTGAACGACAAAAAAATATTTAATTTTCTATTCATCATAAATTACTGAATTAATTGAAATAGTTGCTCCAAATTAATGAATAGAAAGATAAGTATATTTATTCACAAACAAGATACAGAATATTTCGATTGCAAAGATATAAAAAATAATACGAAGATAGCCACAAGATAGATAATATAGTTAAGCAGAGAATAGAATATTAAAGAAAAATATAAATATCTATAGAATAATAGGATATTTATGCAATATAGGCAAAGACTCGAACAAAAGGTATGGACAAGGCATAAAAAAACAGAGCCTTTCGGCTCTGCTGTATAATCAATTTAATTTAAGTTCTAAACTAAGCTTGCTCAGCAAGCAATTTGTTTAATTGACCCTTCAAGGTTTGGCACATTACACCGTTTCCCATTGCTTGAAAGCGTTGAATACGGTACTGTAACATCTGAATCTCGTCGTTTACAATTTTTTTCATAATCATTTTCTCCTTTTACTTTAATAGTCTCCACGTTTTGAAGACCCTTTGTTTTTGTTATCCTATAATCTTTTATCTTTATTGACACTGCAAAGATAAGGACTTTCCACGAAAAACATGTTGTAAAACATAAAAATCTTCATTTTTCTATGAAGATTTAACACAAGTGTAGGTTATACACACTCTAAAGGGGTATAAATTGCAGTATGTTAATAGTAAATATAGAGGGAAACCATGACGAATTGGCACAACAATAGAGAATTTGTCATTGATTAGGCTTATGAAGACTATAGAATTTAATCAGACTTATGGTCCCTACAGCTTGTGGAGGCCTGATCATGAAAAAGCGATGCGGAAATTTTAATCTCCGCATCGCTATTATAAGGTATCTTCTTTTGTTATTTTGCGAAACTTACGGCACGGGTCTCACGGATAACCGTAATCTTAACCTGTCCCGGATAAGTAAGCTCATCTTGAATCTTCTTAGCAATTTCGGTAGAAAGATTTTCTGTCTGAGCATCATCAATCTTATCGGCACCGACAATAACACGAAGTTCACGACCAGCCTGAATAGCGTAGGTCTTGGTAACACCAGGATAAGACATTGCCAGTTGTTCAAGATCATTAAGACGTTTGATATAAGCTTCAACAATTTCACGGCGGGCACCTGGACGAGCTCCAGAGATAGCATCGCACACCTGAACAATCGGTGCAAGCAATGTAGTCATCTCTACTTCATCGTGGTGAGCACCAATAGCATTGCAAATATCGGGTTTCTCCTTGTATTTTTCGGCAAGTTTCATACCAAGCATTGCGTGCGGCAATTCAGGTTCCTCATCGGGCACCTTACCTATATCATGCAACAATCCGGCGCGACGGGCTTTCTTTGGGTTAAGTCCCAACTCTGAAGCCATAACGGCACAAAGATTGGCTGTTTCGCGAGCATGCTGCAACAAGTTCTGACCGTATGAAGAACGATATTTCATCTTACCGATGATACGGATCAAATCGGGATGCAATCCGTGAATACCCAAATCGATTGTAGTACGTTTACCGGTTTCGATAATTTCTTCTTCTACTTGCTTCTTCACCTTGGCTACAACTTCCTCGATACGTGCCGGATGGATACGCCCATCGGCAACTAGTTGATGGAGTGCCAAACGAGCAATCTCACGGCGTACAGGATCGAATGCCGAAATAACGATTGCCTCAGGCGTATCATCAACAATAATTTCTACACCAGTAGCAGCCTCTATAGCACGGATATTACGACCTTCACGACCAATGATACGGCCTTTCACTTCATCAGAATCAATATGGAATACTGTAACTGAGTTTTCAATAGCGGTTTCGGTAGCTACCCTCTGTATCGTCTGAACAACAATACGCTTTGCCTCTTTATTGGCTGTAAGTTTGGCATCATCCATTATATCATTAATATAAGACTGTGCCTGAGTTTTAGCTTCTTCTTTCAAGCTCTCTACCAAATGTTCTTTGGCTTCATCGGCAGATAAACCCGATATAACCTGTAGTTTGTCAATCTCTTCCTGCTGAAGTTTCTCCAACTCTTCGCGTTTCTTATTAGCAAGATTAATGCTATTATCTAGTTTAACTCTATCTTGCTCCAAGTCTGCTTTCTTACGCTGTACATCTTCATGACGTTGTTCTATCACCATTTCGCGCTGACGAAGCTTGTTTTCCATTTGCTGAATCTTCTGATTCCTGATGGCAACTTCCTTCTCTAATTCAGCTTTCTTATTAAGAAATTTTTCTTTTACTTCTAGCAGTTTATTCTTCTTAATTACTTCGGCAGCAGTTTCAGCCTCAGCCAACATGCTGTTGTACTTCGACTTTAGTACATACCTGAAAATCAAATAAGCTATCACGCCACCTACGACGAAACAACCAACAGATAATATTGTTACTAACATTTCATTTTAATTTAAATATATATAAAAAACGCACTGCTTCACACAAAGGCAGTAAACTCCTTAATGTCAATGCAGTGCGTAGTATTTCTAATCTAAGAATCGTCTATTCAGATTTGTGAATATACTCTTCTATCAACTCGCTCAGTTCTTCTATTTTGGCTGAATAAGGTTCGGTATCATTACAGTCTTTGCCTTTAAATTCATTCACGGCAGACTGGTATGCAGTCATCGTCATAGCCTCTATAGGGGTTACGTCACGGTAACGAGACCGGAAATTATTATACCTCATTTCGACCTGTTTGGCAGCAGCTCTAACCAGTTCTTCGTCTTTTCGATCGATATTGACTGGAAATACATTACCGCCAATAGACAAGTTTATCTTCAATTTTTCGTTCATACATCCCTCCAATTCTTATATGTATATCACTCATTCATCAAAGCGATGCATTTGTCGATTTCACGCACTATATTAGACAACCGCTTCTTGGAGTCTTTGATATCTTGAGATCGCAGACTGATAACTGTAGCGGTTTTTAGGTTGGCATAGTCATTCTTAAGATTGTCGAGTTCAACATTGAGTGTCTCATTTTTCTTCAATTGAATATCCAAAGCATTCGACAATTCTGTATTCTTTTTCTTCAACTCATCGCACAAATAAAGCAACCGATGAAGTCGAGTTTCAAAAATACCCAGTTGTTTCTTTTGATCTTCTGTCATTACTACACCTAATTTCAACACAAAAGTACGATTTATCTGCAAAATACAAAAACTTTTCAAGAAAATTTAATCACAAAGTTAATTTATTATTTGTATAACAACAAATTCGTTATATTTTTGCAGTATGAAAAAGATACTTGTAACATACGCAACAAAGAAAGAGTTGGTACAAATAAATTGGCCAACTGCAGAGGCTGGATACGTTCTGACTGGAATAGGCAAAACGAAATCGGCTTTTCATATTGCCAACTTAATAAATAGTATTCATCCTGATTTAGTGCTAAACGTAGGTAGTGCAGGCACCTTCACTCGCAACGTAGGTGACATTTTCGTATGTCGTCATTTCATAGACCGTGATATTAAGAAAGTGTGCGACTTCGACGACTTCCAATTAGAGCACGAGATCGAACTGCCAGCAGAACATCTTGACTTTCTCCCTCAATGCCTCTTCGAGAACGAAGGGACTTGCAATACAGGAGATTCTTTCATGACGAAAGGAGAAGCACTTGCCGGCGATGTCATTGATATGGAAGCATACGCTCAGGCATTCGCCTGCCGCGAATTGAATACTCCTTTTATTGCAGTGAAATATGTGACCGATATCATTGGGCAAAACTCTAAGGTGGTTTGGGAAGATAGATTGAAAGAAGCAACAGAGGCTTTATACAATTATCTCAATCAGCCAAAGTAACAGATTCAATCTGTTATTAAAGCATATTCAATTCTTCGTACATCTGACGATAGCTGGATGCTTTCTTCTCTATTTTCATCGGGAAGGCTCTCGAAGAAGACGGCATGCGGTAGAGTATTATTTCTCTGCCTTCTATGCTCGTTGTTGTACTCCCTCCCACTTCGGGTACGGTAGCATCAAACTGCGAACAAAGAGTCTGCGTAGCTTTCTGTCCGGTAGTCACAATAGCCTTGCAGAGAGGTATTTTGCTCAGCATAGCCTTTATATCTGTATTCTGAGCCACTTCTAGAAACTGATCAGAAGCATTATCTTTTAATCTTCTCACAGCACATGCCGTATCGTATATTGCAATACCCTTTTCAGAAAGAAAAGAAATAAGTTTGTCTCTGTCGAACATCTTCTTTCCAGGAACGATGAAATAATCGATAGAACCAAAAAACAATAGTCCTACAATGCGCCACATATCATTATTAAAATTGGGATAATAGAAATCCATCGACCATCTTATCTTTGGTGGAGGAAAGCTTCCCAACATCAGTAGTCTGGCATTCTGCGGCAAGAATGGCTGCAAAGGATGGTATTCTATAGGATGTTCACTCATATTATTTTGATGACAAAGATAGTGCAAACCGAAAGTAGTACAAAATAAATGAGGAACGAATTTATTTTTAATACTGAGGTGCAGCCTATCTTCGGCGAAGCCAAAGCAGTGCAAACCGAAAGTAGTACAAAATAAATGAGGAACGAATTTATTTTTAATACTGAAGTGCAGCCTATCTTCGGCGAAGCCAATGTGAAAAAGGAAGAAGAAAAAGAATAAAATAAACCCACCAGTAGAATTAAATATATTCAACTCCACCAGTGGGCGATAAACACAAATCTAATTATTTCCCAAAACAGTTATCAGTCAGCTTCTTTGAATTTTGTCGGTTTATACTCTGTGCTCAATTGAAAATGCTTTCTATTGTTTAAATCTATATCGTATCCCTGGCTGCAGCGTTCGATACGAACAATGACTGCATGAGGATATTTTTGTTTGGCATAAGCTACTATCTGCCGAGGTAGCAAGTTGGCAGGAATCACTCCTTTTTTATTATAAATCTCACTCCATCTAAAACCTTTACCAAATTCCAAAGTGGTACCGTTAGACAAAATTACACTGTAATCTTTATCGTCAAGTTCTTGACTAGCCGCAGTGATTGTCATTTTAGGGAAATTCTGCTTCACGAAATCGCGAATTGCTACCGGAAGGTTTTCGGGTTCCACTTTCTTGTCTTTTGCGACACATACTCCACCAATGGCTAATGCCATACACATGAATAACAAAATAATTTTTTTCATAACAATTAATTTTTTCCACAAAGATATATATGGCATTTTGTAGAAATTTTGAATTATAAGCGAACATTTTTAATTGTACAAAATAAAAATAATCTTAGAATAGTGCATTATTCGGTCTATCCATATATCTTTGCTACTATTATTAATTTTCAATCATTTTGCTGATGAAAAAAAGCATGTTATCACTAGGTGTTCTGTTTGCACTAATTTTGTTTTCTAACGCACCGCTTGGGGCACAGAACGTACAATTGCATTACGATTTCGGTCGTTCACTTTATAATAGTACTTTGAGTTCCCGTCCCTTATGGACTTCTACAGTCGAAGATTTCATTCCCGATAAAACAGGTAGTTCTTACTTCTTCATCGATATGGATTACAATAACGATGGTGTGGCTTCTGCCTATTGGGAAATATCGCACGATTTCAAATTGGGCAAGATCTCTCCTATTTCATTCCACGTAGAATACGATGGAGGCAATGTAAAGAATCTGGCCGAAGAATACAACATCCGCAATGCTTACCTTCTAGGCTTCACTTATACTTGGAATCAGAAAGATTATAAAGCAGGATTCACATTTGCTCCAATGTATAAGTATATTCAGAAAGAAAGTCATGGTGCATACAACAACTTCCAATTTACAGCTACCTGGTATTGGCATTTCTTTGATAAATTGATAACATTCAGCGGTTTTGCCGATTTATGGAGAGAGCACAATTCGCACGGTATGTCTATATTCATTTCCGAGCCACAGATATGGCTCAATCTGAATAAAATAAAAGGGATAGGTAAAGATTTCAACTTGAGTATTGGTTCGGAAACAGAATTGAGCAACAACTTCGGAGGGCGCGATGGATTCTATGCTATTCCTACTGCTGCCGTAAAATGGACATTCCGTTAACGCGTTAATTGCAGGCCACGACCACGAATAGTCATTCCTCATATCTGGAATATAACAAACGCCCCGAACAGATAGCTTCGACTATCCATTCGGGGCGACATTATATATTTTTCGAGAAACGAGTTCTATTCGAGAGTCATTTCGTTAATCAAATTGCTGCAACCACCAAGTTTGTCGACGATAAACAGGATGTAACGAATATCAACACAGATACAGCGTTGAAGTTTGGCATCGAAGTTGATATCACCACTCAAAGATTCCCAGTTGCCATCGAAAGCAGCACCGATAAGCTGACCATCAGCATTCATTACAGGACTACCAGAGTTACCACCGGTAATATCGTTGGTTGTAAGGAATGCAACAGGCATTTCGCCATTAGGCATTGCATAACGACCAAAGTCTTTATTCTGAATCAACTCTTTCAGTTTGGCTGGAACAACGAACTCTGGATCATTAGGATTCTCTTTCTGAAGAATACCATCAGTTGTAGTATAGTAACTATACATCACACCATCTTTAGGATTGCAAGATCTCACATTACCGTATGTCAGACGCATAGTGAAATTAGCATCAGGATATGCAGGAGCGGGTTGTTTCATCTCATTCAAACCACGAATATATTTTTTATGCAATGAAGCCAAAGCATCTGCATTCTTTGTGCTATTCATACTAATGCCCTTAGCATACATCATAGCAGAGATAATATATTGTACTCCAAGATCTTCATTCAAAGCCTGTTCTGTAGGATTCTTTGCAAACGCATCTAAGTTAGCTTTCACTCCAAAGATAGACTTATCGAACATATTATCAACATATTTGTTGTAATCACCACCAAACTTAGACTCAATTGTTTTGAAGAAGTCAGGACGTTGAGCAGCAGGAATCATCTCTGCATAAATCGGCAGAATGGTCTTCATCAAACCACGTTCTATTCTATCGTTAAAGTCCTTACCATGAACAGAATTATATACCTCTACCAATTCTTGAACATCTTTCTTGATCGATTTAGAATCTTTTGCAGTAAAATGTTGTTTCATCTGCATGAGAGTACCCATCGACCGTGCAACATAATTGAACTGACTGCCCATAAATAATTCCTGAAGAGTAGTCATCGCATAATTGAAAGAGCCCATTTCGGCAGTAAGTTTATCTATACCTTCTACAATGCCTTGATATTCGGGTTTATTCTTGGCAAACTCTTCGAAAGCTTTTTCTTGTTGCTTCTTAGTATCGAGCACGCGATTGTCAACAATTGCCTTGTTCATACCAATAGAGTTCTTCCAATAGTTGCTAGAAGAAGCAAAGATAGAAGCATACTGAATCCGTATAGTATCATTTGCTCTCATTTCTTTTTTCAGATAATCGAGAACAGCTGTACGTATCTGAATACGAGGATCATTCTGATTCTTCATACGGTTTTCGACTTCAGAAGCAGTGAGATAACGGCTTGTACGTCCAGGAAATCCCATAACCATTGCATAGTCACCTTCCTGAATACCCTTCAAAGAAATAGTAAGATGTTTCTTCGTCTTCAAAGGCACATTCTTCTTATTGTAAGCAGCTGGTTCACCATTCTTATCGGCATAGATACGGAACATCGAGAAGTCACCGGTATGACGCGGCCACATCCAGTTGTCTGTCTCGCCACCAAACTTACCAATAGAAGAAGGAGGAGCAGCAACCATACGAACATCGCTATATATCTTATAATAGATAAGATAGAAACTATTGCCGGCATAGTATGGCAATACTTCTGCCTCGATATACTTTTTATCTTTATATTCGCTCTTGTCTTTCATTGTCTTAGCCAATTGAGAGCAATAAGCCTGAGTAAAAGACTTAGCTTCGTCTGTCTTACCAGCTTTAATATCGGCATTGACAAGATCGGTCACATCAACAATCTTATCGACAAAGCGGAATTGAAGTCCTTCATTCGGAAGTTCTTCACTACGAGATTTAGACCAGAAACCATTAGTCAGATAATCGTGCTCTACAGAACTATGTTTCTGAATGGCACCATATCCACAATGATGATTGGTAAGAATCAAACCATCGGCAGATATAATTTCACCAGTACATCCACCTCCGAAGATACCTACAGCATCTTTGAGTGATACACCGTTTGGATTGTAAATATCCGTAGCTTGTAGACGCAGACCAGCCTTCTTCATCAAATCTATAGAATGCTGTTCTTGCATAATCTGTAATAGCCACATACCTTCGTCGGCACGAGCTACAGCTGCAACACAAAGCAGTGCTAGCAGAAGTAAATACTTAAACTGTTTTTTCATATTAATCTTTTAATAAATGTTTGGTACAAAAATAACAATTAAATATGTAAACAAACAAATATAAAAGAAAAAACGTGAACTATTCCGATATTATTTTATGATTTCCTAAGATTATGTACACAATTCGAAAATAAAAATAGCCAGTAAACAACTTCATCATTAGAGAAAGAGTAGATAACTACTTATTTTTCTTTTCGATGGCCGAAAGGCGGAACGAAGAATACAGAAGAAATACACAGGCAGCAGCAAGTCCCAATATCCATACGTTGCCTTGTAGGGCAAACATCATGACAGCAGAAGCAAACAGCAGGATACCGCCAATAATCTGTTGTACGTAGAGACGACGAACAGTGAGACTGTCGCTCTTCTCGCGCATAAAGATGATCGAAATAGCTACCATGGCAGAGCCGATAAGATACAAATAGGGTGAGAGTTCCCACTGCGACAAATGTGTCAACAGTCCGCCTAGTGCCAATACCGCACCTGTGGCAAATATTACAGAGATTAATTTATTCATCTTTCTTCAAAAACAAAAACATCCTCATTGGGCCTTTTCATCAAATACTTTTCACGAGCTATCTTCTCAATATAATGAGGATTCGTTTCGAGCATGTGCAGGCGCATTGTGTTCGAGTGATAGTTGTTTTTGCATTGTTCAATATCTGTCTCCATCTCATCGATAGTCATCGCATTATTATAGCGTTTCACGAGATTGTTCTCATCCAAAAATATGATGATCACCCCAAATATAGCCAACGTAATGACATATTTGAGTCCCCTCATCCATTTCTTTTTGAATAATTCTTTGAACATTGCAGGCAACTGAATTAATTTAATTGAAAGCAAAGATAATGCAAATCAAGGGTAGAACAAAATAATTAAGGCACGAAATTTATTTTTTATACCAATATATTACAAATCTAGAAAGTAATCACGCAACTCATTCCCTTTTCATCTTTGTTTATGATTGGTGCAGCAATGAACGATATTCGATGTTTATTGTTGTTTTTGTTGCCAAACAATTTATTTTGGATGAAGGGAAACATCCAGTATGCTGCTTTCGTACTTAATATACCTATCCCCGCTCCTGCCAACACATCGGTGAGCCAATGTCGATTGTTGTACATCCTGAAAATGCCTGTCCCGGCTGCCACGGCATAACCAGCTACACCAATCCAAGGAGAGACTTGATGATACTCTTTCCATAAGAACTCTGCACCCATAAAGGCCATTGCCGTATGGCCCGAAGGGAACGAATTGAACGATGAACCGTCAGGACGCTGCACTTTAGTGGTATATTTCAGCACATTGGTTGTGATTCCCATTATCAAAGCAGAAGTGGCAAGTAAGATAGTACGATCACGAAAATTGTGCACTCCTTTCATTCCACATAGATTCAGCGCATAGACTGCAGCCATTGGCGCATATTGAGAAAAATCGTCAATGGTGATCTTGCTATCTATGTTCTCTTGCAATTCATTGCGTATCTCGGTATTTTGATATTCTATCCAGTCACTTTTCAGACCAACAAAACCTACTCCGATTAGAGCAGCAGGAATTATCAATTGTCTAATTCTGAATTTATGTTCCGGACAAGTACAAGAAGTATTCTGTGCACTATCAGCAGATATCATCTTCTTGCGGAGCCCTTTGATGGTATCGATGAGCAACGTACTTTTCAACATATCCAACGAGTTCATTGCTTGTGAGTCGGCTGCTTGCCGAGCATTCAGCAAAGAGGGCGCTACAAACAAAAGACACAAGAAAACAATCTTTTTCATCTATAATATTTATTTTTCGTTTTTGAATATTGCCAACATAAAAGAAGGCAATACCACCAACAGCAACGGAAGTCCTACACAAAAGCCTCCTATAACAGCTACTGCCAATGGTTGTTGCATCTGGGCACCCATACTGAAGCCCAATGCCAATGGCATGAGAGCCAATATGGCACTGATAGCCGTCATTAGCTTTGGACGAATACGAAGTGCAATAGCGTAGTTCACCGAATCGGTGACGGTTCCTCCGGCACGACGGTTCATCTTGTATTGCCAAACCGTGAATATGGCATTTTCGGCTATGATGCCCACCACCATAATAATGCCCGTATAGCTACTCACATTGAGCGGAACACCGGTGAGCCACAAAGCCAACAGACTTCCGGCTACTCCCAAAGTTGAGATGAACAATACAGCCATCGAGATGAGCCATCTTCTGAACAAGAATATCAATACAGCGAACACCAGCAACGTGGCCAATCCCAAAATCAAAAGAAGTTCGTTGAACGATTGTTGTTGTTCTGAATAGGCTCCACCAAACTGCAACGTATATCCCTGCGGTAAATTCAATTGCTGTTTGAACAGCTTTTGTAAATCGGCAACTGTTGTACCCAGATCTCTTCCCTCCAGCCTTGCCGTCAAAGTAATATCACTCTTTAAATCCTCTCGTTTCTGTTCAATCTCACCCGGAACTACTTTGGTATCGGCAAAAAATGATAATGGTCGTGTGGTACCATTCGGGAGAAATATCAATTGATTCTTCAACAGTTCGGGCGAATTGAGTTCGTAAGGAGTGAAACGCAGCAGTATACGACGCATCTGCTCACCATCCTGTACACTACCTATTTGTAGTCCACCCGTCATTGCAGCTTGAGCAGGATCGGGTTCTTTGACATTCGCGTTAGCTCCCAAAGGTACACCTCCAGTATAGGCCGTAACTTGTTCTTGAAACTCGTCGAGAGTGATACCGAATTGGGAGAGACGTTCCTGATTGGGGACAAATACCAATGAAGCTCCCGCAGGAACTAGTCCGTTATCGATATCGACAACACCATTCACCTTTTTCATCAGCTTTTCTGTTTGGTCTGCCAACTGTTGCAAAGTATTGTAGTTGTTTCCAAAGATTTTCACTTCGATAGGCTTTGGTGTACTCATCAAGTCACCCAGCAAATCAGAAATACGCTGACCGAAATCTATTGTCATAATAGGAACATTCTTAGATATTTCGTTTCGGAGTTCGCTAATCACCTCTGGAGTTGTCTTCTTGCGAGTTTGTTTCAACTGTATCAGATAATCGCCATAATTGGATGGACAGGTTTTGAACGACATCCCCAACGCTGTACGCCGAGAATAAGTCTCTACTTCAGGATGAGACATGATAATCTTCTCCATCTGTCGGCATAGCCTATCGGTTTCTTCAATGTCTGTTCCCGAAGGAGAATGATAGTCGAGCACAATAGTTCCCTCATCCAAATCGGGCAGAAAGCCTGTAGGCAAAGTGCGAGAGCAATACCAGGCCCCGGTTATCAACAGCAGTACGAACGCTATAGAAATATAAGGTTTGCGATAGGCATAGGTAAGGAAATGTACTCTTCGTATTTCATTTTCTTTCGTTTCTTCTACTTGCTTAGGTTTGGCTTTATAACCGAATATCAGGTGCAATACCGGCAGCAACATCCATGTGACAAAGAAGGAGGCGACCATAGTGAGCTGCATCGTATCAGAAAGTTCTTTAAAGAAGCTACCCGCCAGTCCACTCATCAATCTGAAAGGAAAATGAATGACGATAGTAGACAACGAAGAGGCAATCATGGCAGGAAACAAGTTTTTCATAGCCATATTCACGGCACTGAAACGACTGATTCCTGGTTCTTCCTCATGCTCTCGATAGATTTGTTCGATAATGACCACCG
>DAIUBN010000015.1:0-30234 GCA_036846645.1 Bacteroidaceae bacterium
GTTGACAGCAAAAAGGTAGGTTGCATAGGAGCTTCATACGGAGGCTTTATGACAACTTATCTGCAAACCAAGACCGATATTTTTGCAGCAGCAGTGAGCCATGCCGGTATCAGCGATATCACCAGTTATTGGGGAGAAGGTTATTGGGGCTATTCGTACAGCGAAGTAGCCAGTGCAGGCAAATATCCTTGGAATGCAAGAGATATGTATACCAAACAGAGTCCGCTATTCAATGCCGATAAGATTCACACCCCAATACTCTTCACCCAAGGGACAAACGATACCAATGTACCGATAGGAGAAAGTATCCAAATGTTTACTGCTCTCAAACTATTGGGCAGAGAAACAGCATTCGTCGAAGTAAATGGTGAGAATCATCAGATATTGAGCTACGACAAACGGCTACTTTGGCAAGACACCATCTTTGCATGGTTTGCCAAATATCTGAAGAATGACCCAGGCTGGTGGGAATCTTTATACCCCAAGAAAGCCCTTTAAAAAAGGATGGCCCTTATTGCTCAATCAAACAATAAGGGCCATTCTTTTAATGCCGTTTAAGTTCCGGATAGCTTACTCTGACATGATAAATACTCAGCAGCTTTTCTTTAAACATAGCTTTGATATTACTAATATCGCGGAAGGTCAGCGGACTGTCTTCGAATGCTCTATCTGCCACTTGACCATCAATAATTCTATCTACCAAATCATTGATACTATCATCCGTATGCTTCGGTAGGCTATGAGAAGCAGCTTCAACAGAATCTGCCATCATTAATATTGCAGTTTCCTTACTGAAAGGGCTTGGCCCGGGATAAGTAAAAAGCTTCTCGTCGGGTTCTTCATTAGGATGTTCGTTCTTCCAAGATATATAGAAATATTTTGTTTTGCCACAACCGTGATGCGTTCTGATGAAATCCTTGATAGCCGAAGGAAGTCCATACTTATCGGCAAGTTTCAATCCATCGGAGACATGCTTTATCACAATCTGGGCACTAGCCTCATAACTCAACTCAGTATGAGGACTCATACTTTCAACCTGATTCTCGGTAAAGAATTCTGGATTCTCTAATTTGCCTATATCATGATATAATGCTCCAGTACGTACCAGCTGACTGTTGGCACCAATCAGATTGGCAGCTTCGGAAGCAAGATTGGCCACTTGAATAGAATGTTGGAAAGTACCGGGTGCCAGCCATGACATTTTGCGAAGCAAATGATTATTGGTGTTCGATAGTTCAACAAGTGTAACATTTGAAGTAAACCCGAAGGCCTTCTCCAATAAATATAATATAGGATAAGCAAACATCAGAAATACACCGTTTATCACAAAGTATTTGTACATACTTAAATCAAACTTGGAGAAGTCATTTTCGTTAATCAACTCGATAGCGAAATAAGTGACAACGTAAGTCAGTGTTACAAAAAATGCGACCTTCAACAATTGTGAACGTTCTGTAAGTTCGCTCAACGAATACATCGAAATAAGTCCTGCGGTGAGCTGAAGCAGAATGAACTCGTATGGATAATGAAGAGTGATAGAACAAATAAGGACTGTAATAAGTAATGTCAGAAATGCCGTTCGCGAATCAAGGAAGGTTCGAAGCATTATCGGTATCATGGCATAGGGTACGATGTAGATACTGAACAAATTGTGTTTAATCATCAAGCTGGTCAGAATACTATAAAAAATAATACAAGACAGCATCAATGCCATCGAGTTCATGCTCTTATAAAATGCTTTGCGGAACAATTTGAGATAAAGCATAAAGCATACCATCAGAATAGCCACAAACAAAATTTGCCCCAACAATATATATTCCTTCTGTGAAGCTGTCTCATTACGTTTCATCGCTTCTTTTCTCAAAGACTGCAATATGTTATAGGTCTGCTGACTCACAATCTCTCCTCTATCAATTATCTTCTGCCCACTCTGAACATAACCGGTAGCCCAAGAATAATTGTCGAGTACATCTTGCAAAGCCTGCTTAGTCTTCTGCCTGTCGAGAACGATATTAGGTGTGATAAACGTACTCAGATTATAGCGCAACAGCACATCTTTGTCTATCTTGCCCGTTCCACTAAAAATAAACTGATAGGCCTCTTTCACGGTAAGGATATTACCCGTCGAACGTTCGCTGGCATATTTATCCTCAACAATATAAATAGATAAAGCCTTTCTCCTCTGAAGCCACGCCATTTCTTCATTAGATACAACGCCAGTGCGATAGATAGCCATCAGCCGGTCTTTCAAGAAATTTTTGTATTTGGGTGGAGCATCTTTAATTTGTGGCGATTTCAAAATGTTTTGATATACTTTCTGCGGTTCATCTTTGCGCAAGGTGAAATAAAGTTGGAAATGATTGCGAAGACTATCCTGTTCTTTCTTCACTGTTGCCTCATCTTTATAGATAGGAAAATTGAACGTAGCTATAAGCTGGCCATATTTCCAAGGTTTGTTTTGATCGAACTGATAGTTGAATTCACCACCCCTTGGCAAGAAATAAACGATAAGAACTATCGATCCTATAGTTATAAGGATCGTATACAATAAATCTTTAAAAAAGATCCTACGTTTTCTTATTGATTCAAACATTACCTTTAATTTTTCTCGAAAAGTACGAAAAAAACTCATAGTATGGAAAAAAAGACGTAATTTTGCGACAAATTATCTAATAAATAATATGTCAGAAAGAAAAGTAAGGGTTCGTTTTGCTCCCAGCCCTACAGGAGCGTTACATATTGGAGGTGTTCGTACAGCGTTATATAACTATCTTTTTGCTCGCCAACATGGCGGCGAATTGGTATTCCGCATAGAAGATACCGACTCCCATCGTTTTGTCCCAGGAGCCGAAGAATATATTATCGAGTCGTTTGCATGGCTCGGCATTAAGTTTGACGAAGGTGTCAGCTTCGGTGGCAACTACGGTCCTTACCGACAGAGTGAACGCCGTGACATCTATAAGAAATATGTAAAAATACTTCTTGATAGCGGAAAAGCTTATATCGCTTTCGATACTCCCGAAGAGCTTGAAGCCAAACACAAAGAAGTTCCAAACTTTCAGTATGATGCTTCGACAAGAATGAGCATGCGCAATTCGCTAACTCTTCCAAAAGAAGAAGTAGATGCTCTTATTGCAGATGGAAAGCAGTATGTCGTTCGCTTTCTGATTCAGCCCAATGAAGAGGTTCTCGTCAATGATTTGATTCGTGGCGAAGTGAAAATCAACTCTTCTATATTGGATGATAAAGTATTGTATAAATCGGCAGACGAACTACCAACCTATCATTTGGCCAATATCGTTGACGACCATTTGATGGAAATATCTCATGTCATTCGTGGTGAAGAATGGTTGCCTTCTGCCCCACTTCATGTTCTACTTTATAGAGCCTTTGGCTGGGAAGACAGCATGCCGCAATTTGCACATCTGCCATTGCTTCTCAAGCCCGAAGGAAACGGTAAGCTCAGCAAACGCGACGGCGACCGTCTTGGTTTCCCAGTTTTCCCTTTAGAGTGGCACGATCCTAAAACAGGCGAAGTCTCTAAAGGATACCGCGAAGAAGGTTATCTGCCCGAGGCACTGCTCAACTTTCTTGCCCTGCTGGGATGGAATCCAGGCGACGATAGAGAAATCCTATCAATGAAAGAGCTTACCGAATTATTCAATCTAAGCCATTGCAACCGTTCGGGAGCCAAATACGACTATAAGAAATGTATCTGGTTCAACCATCAATATATCCAGATGGCACCCGATAAAGAGATTACCGATCTCTTCATGCCCGTTCTTAAAGAAAAAGGCATTGATGCTCCATACGATAAGGTCGAGACAATTGTCGGGATGATGAAAGAGCGCGTAAATTTCGTAAAAGATTTATGGGAAACCTGCGCTTTCTTTTTCATCGCTCCTACTTCTTACGACGAAAAGACTGTACGCAAACGTTGGAAAGAATATTCAGCTCAGCAAATGACAGAACTGAAAGAACTTGTTGCATCAATGGAAGACTTTGACATCGAAGCACAAGAGAAGACAGTAATGGACTGGATAGCTGCCAAAGGTTACAATACGGGCGACGTGATGAACGCATTTCGCTTGACTCTGGTTGGAGAAGGTAAAGGTCCCCACATGTTCAATATTACATCTGTACTAGGAAAAGAAGAAACATTGGCACGAATGCAACGTGCTATTGAGGTATTAAAATAATAGGCTCATGATTTATAATCTGTTGTATGACTTGGCTATCGTTGTCTACGATATTTTGGTACATCTCGATGCACCATTCAGTCGTAAACCGCGCCAGATGATGAAAGGCCATTGGGTGGTCTATCAGTTGTTGCGTCAGAAGATAGAAAAACATTCTAAATATATTTGGTTTCATGCCGCATCTCTAGGGGAGTTCGAACAGGGACGTCCTCTTATCGAAAGAATAAGAGCACAACATCCCGAATACAAAATATTGCTGACCTTCTTCTCTCCGTCGGGCTATGACGTCCGCAAAAACTATCGTGGAGCAGACGTTGTCTGCTATCTGCCATTCGATAAACCTCGCAACGTAAAGAAGTTCCTCGATTTGGCCAATCCGTGTATGGCGTTCTTCATCAAATATGAATTTTGGAAGAACTATATGGACGAACTCCGCAAACGCAATATCCCAGTATACAGCGTTTCATCAATATTCCGCCGCACTCAGGTATTCTTTAAATGGTATGGCGTACCCTATCGTAAGGTATTGACCGATTTTGAGCACCTATTTGTTCAAAACGAGGCTTCACGCCGATATCTTTCTAAGATCGGAGTAGACAAAGTGACGGTAGTTGGTGATACCCGCTTCGACCGTGTGATGGAAATACGTAACGAAGCAAAAGACCTTCCTCTTGTAGAAAAGTTCAAAGGCAACTCTTTAGTATTTGTAGCCGGCAGTTCTTGGGAACCCGATGAAGAATTGTTTATTGAATACTTCAATAATCATCCCGAAATGAAGATGATTATCGCACCCCATGTGATTGATGAGAACCATTTGGTTTATATTCGTGGCAAGCTGAAACGACCATACGTACAGTACACCAGAGCTGATGAGAATAATGTGCTGAAGGCCGATTGTCTTATCATAGACTGCTTCGGACTGCTTTCTTCTATCTACAGATATGGCGAGATTGCTTATATTGGTGGTGGATTTCATGCCGGTATTCACAATACTCTCGAAGCTGCTGTCTATGGCATTCCGGTCATCTTTGGTCCGCGATACGAGAAGTTTATGGAAGCTGTCCAACTGATTGAGCACAAAGGAGCTTTCACAATTAAAGACTATGAAGAGCTTAAATCTCTACTCGACACCATGTTGAACGAACCCGCCAAGATGAAAGAATGGGGCGACAATGCTAGAAACTATGTCACATCCAATGCCGGTGCTTCCGACAAGATATTGAGCATGATAAAGTTATAAAAGAATCTATTATAAAACTAATACTACTGATAATATGTACGAATGGGCAGAACAAATGAATTGCGCCGTCACGGTATGTGACAAAGATGGTGTAATTATCTATATGAACGAAAAATCTCGTAAAACATTTGAGAAACGTGGCAGCCTGATTGGCAAGAATCTATTGGATTGTCATAACGAACGCTCGATTGAAATCATCAAAAACTTGTTGGCAACAGGCGGAACCAATAGCTACACCATCGAAAAAGAAGGGCAAAAGAAAATGATTTATCAAACAGCCTGGAAACAAAATGGTGTTGTAGCCGGACTAGTAGAGATATCTATGGTGATTCCAGAAGAAATGCCACACTATATCCGCACCAAAGCCTGATTACAGATATTATATTCATCGAAAATATACACTATAACGTATCGATAGCAACTTGTTGATACGTTATTTTTTTTCGATACTTGAAGAGAACTTATTCTCTTCTTGACAACAAAGTTGTTTGATAAAGAAGTATTTTAAGAATAAAGCTTGTATTTATTAAAACATAAGCTTTATTTTAATAAACAAAAGCTTTATTTATTAAAATAAAGGTTTAATTCTTAGAACTATTCATGAAGCGACAAGTTTCTTACCAAGAAGCGACAAACTTCTCTCCTTTATCTGCAAACTTTATAAGCCTGAAGCATCCCTATAAAACGACGAACCGCAACAAGAAGGTTCCTGCTGCGGTTCGCTATAATATAGGTATTAATTACTAAAGATTGAAAGCTGTCTTAATCTTATCTACATAATCAAGCTTCTCCCAAGTAAAGAGCTCTACAGTAACGGTCTTGGCATCGGCATAATTGGATGTAAATGTCTTTGTTACCATACGAGGTTCACGTCCCATGTGACCATAAGAAGCTGTCTCCAAATAGATAGGATTGCGCAACTTCAAACGTTCTTCGATAGCACGAGGACGAAGGTCGAACAACTGTCCTACCTTCTTTGCAATCTCTCCGTCGCTTTCTTTAACGTGGCTATGACCATAAGTATTAACATAGATACTGATAGGCTGTGCAACGCCGATAGCATAAGAAAGTTCGATAAGAAGTTCGTCAGAAACACCTGCTGCAACAAGATTCTTAGCGATATGACGTGCTGCGTAGGCTGCACTACGGTCTACCTTACTTGGATCTTTTCCAGAGAAAGCGCCACCGCCATGAGCACCTTTACCACCGTAAGTATCTACAATAATCTTACGTCCGGTAAGTCCGGTATCTCCGTGAGGGCCACCGATAACAAACTTTCCGGTAGGATTGACGTAGTATTTGATGTTGTTGTCGAACAAGTTGCGAACTTTATCAAGAGAGATAGAAGCAAGTACTCTTGGCATCAATATCTCTATAACATCTTTACGAATCTTTGCAAGCATCTCTTCATCAGCCTTCAACTGAGCTTCGCGAGAATCATCTTTCGGCAGAATGAACTCATCATGCTGGGTAGAAACAACTATAGTATCGATACGAACAGGTTTGTCATTATCGTCATACTCTATAGTGACCTGACTTTTAGCATCTGGACGCAGATAAGTCATCACTTTACCTTCGCGACGGATTTCGGCTAAGACATATAATATACGGTGAGCCAAATCGAGCGAGAGAGGCATGTAGTTCTCTGTTTCGTTGGTGGCATAACCAAACATCATACCTTGGTCGCCTGCACCTTGATTCATCGGATCTTCACGCTCTACGCCACGATTGATATCGGGACTTTGCTCATGAATAGCAGACAATACACCGCAAGAGTTGCTCTCGAACATGTATTCGCCTTTGGTATAACCAATCTTTTTGATGACTTCACGTGCTACCCGTTGCAAATCGATGTAAGCATTAGTCTTCACTTCTCCTGCAATAACCACCTGACCGGTAGTTACCAATGTTTCGCAAGCTACTTTAGAATTCGGGTCATAGACCAGTAGTTTATCAAGTATAGCGTCCGATATTTGATCGGCCACTTTGTCGGGGTGTCCTTCAGACACCGATTCGGATGTGAATAAATATCCCATTGTAATTTGGAATTAATTAATAAAATAATAAAATATAATGAGATGTAGAGAAGAGAATGAATGCTGTGCGGGCGCACAATATCGAGTTTGTTTTTAGCATTTTTTCTTGTGGTTGCAAGCTACTCAAATCTTTCCACTAACATTTCGGCTGCAAAGGTAGATATAATTTTGAGATTACATACACCTTGGCAGTCAATTTAACATATAATAGATATACTTTTTATATCTAGTCGAATCTTGATTGATTTTACAAAACTATAGAGAAGATATTTATATAGAATGAAAAAGGCTTATTAATTACTTGAGGTTTGTATGATAATTGTCTGATTGTTGTCGTTCAAAGAGGCTTTAACTTTTCCCATTCGGTTGAGTCGATCAATTGCTTCCTGTGGAGAATCAGCGCGGCTACTCCAAAAGCTAAAGTGATAATGCATAGAAGGCTTATCTACAAATTTGATCGTCAGATTATACCATCGTCCCAGCACCTTCATAATAGCAGACAATTCTGTTTTCTCAAAGTAAAACAGTCCCTTTGTCCATGCCGTGTATTCTTCTACACTGACTTGCTTAGAAGAGAGGTGGACATCACCCAATTCTACATCTTCGCCAGGCTTTAAGAAGAGGCTATTGGATGCCTTGGCGTCTGTCACTTTTACACATCCAGAAACTAGTGTAATATGTCGAACTTCATTCGGATAATTGCGGAAATTAAATTGCGTTCCTAGAACTCGGGCCTGAGTATTTCCACTTTTTACTATAAAAGGGTGTTTTGCATCTTTGGCAACATGAAAGAAAGCTTCTCCTTCCAGTTCTACTTCGCGTGTGTCTCCAACAAATTTAACAGGATAGCGCAAACTACTCTCAGCATTAAGCCATACCTCTGTTCCATCTTCGAGCACTATCTTAAAATCTTTTCCGCGTGGCGTTGACAATAGGTGGACAGCTGACTTTTGAGCACTACTTGCCGCTTTATAGTTCAGCTCTCCATTTCGGCAAAGCACTTTGACACCTATTTGAGCTATCTTAGAGGTAGACTGCGCGTCAGTTACTACAAACTTAGCTCCATTACTCGTCTGTAATGTTACTTCCTGTAACTTCTTCAATGCTGGGTAAACTAAAGCATAAGTAGGTTTATCAGTTTTTTCTGGTGAGAATACAAAGAAAAGACATACAACAACAATCAGAACTGCAGCAACAGCTGAAAAGCCAATAATAGTTTTCCTTAGCGAGGTGTGTTGGTGGTTGCGAGGGGTATCAGAAACAAGCGAAGAGAAGTGTGCCCACGCATCATCTGTTTTAGGACAATCTTTCCCCCTCAGATTCATCATAGCCTCTCGATAATTCATCAACTCGAGAAAAAGCTTACAATTTGCCTCATCCTCCATCCACACCTTAAAAGCCTCGGAATGTTGTATTCGAGAATCGTTCAAGGCAGAAATTGCATATTCTGTCTGTTCTGCTATGTCTATTTCATTTTTATCCATGCTGTGCCGTTTTGTATCCATAATACGAAGAATCAAATCAATTTAAGGGTATACTTTATAAATTTCAATCATCAATTCCCAATTCAGCAACTCTTTTACGTATAAACAACAAAGCCCGAGAAATATGTGTTTTGACTGTATTTACACTAATATCCAATTCTTCACCTACCTCTTTATATCTCTTCCCCTTGAGAAAACATGCTTCAAAAGTCTTACGTGCTTGAGGAGAAAGGGCATTGATAGCGCTCATCACAACTTCTATACGCTCCTTATGGACGACAGAATCCTCAACAGTATCAAAATGATCCACAAAATACTGGGAAAAAGATTCCTGAAAACGACCTTTCACTTCTTGATGCCGAAGAAAATCAATGCAGCGACTGCGAGTAGATGAATAGAGCAATGGCAAGACAGACGCTTCACTTTGTATCGAATCGTATTTTTCCCAAAGGCTACTGAATACATCTTCAACAATATCTTCTGCGCTAATAGTATCATTAATGATATTACAAGCATAGTAGTAGAGTCGAGCATAATGCATTTTGAACAAAGATTCAAAACAGGTATACTTATCTTCCGTCTTTGTCTTCATAATGCGATTGATGGGCCTTATTTTATAGTGGTATGATTTAGAATAACGGAGTAAAGATACTACAAAATCATCTAAATCAGCTTCTTTTGCATCAATAATATTCATAACATCCAGTATTTTTCAATGGTCGTACTATTTATCACCAAGTTCAGGAAGATCCCAGTTGAGGTATTTCTTACAGTAATTCTTCACTAAAGTCTCATTGGTTATAATCTTATCGTTCAATAAGCGAGTCGCTTTTTTCTCTGCAGCGGGAGCATACATAATGTAGGCTACATAATCGGCAAATGCTTTCAGGGGTGTATTGGCCGAAAAGTATTTTTTGATTCCTACATAAAGTCCCGTCTTCTTTTCTTCGTTATCGTAACCATCGAACATCGAAGCAGCCATGATGGGACCTGGACTCAGCAAGCCATCGGCAAAAGGACTTTGATATGTATCAAAGAAAAAGCTATAATACCAACCATCAGTACGACTCCCTTTCACTACATAACTATCATAAACATACCTTAAAGCACTCCATGCTTTGGTGTTAGCTTTTTCAAAATCATCTGGATTAGGCATATTCTTCATCGCATTCCCCACAATGAGTGCTGTCCATTTGCGTCTGATGATATTCTTGTCAGTCGAATCAAAGTCAGGACCTACTGGTGCCAACATAAGATAGCGACTTCCGTTCCAACCATAAATCGGCTCTTTATAAGAAGTTGTCAAATTTGGGAAATCACTAAGTTTGGTATACTTCAATGAGTTCGATTCCAGTTCGACTGCATTATACATTCGACCTTCGAAAGCGATATTGAGTCCAAGATATTCTTTTAGGAGCACACTGGGAATATTTGACATAACATCCTTTTCGAAGAAGTCTAAAACTTTTACTATATAGTTTACGTCTGCTTCGTCGTAATCAAAATCTCTATTAGTTGCCGACCAATTGGTACTTTCTGTCCAAGCATAATTGATATCTTTAGCCGGTATGTTATACTGGCACCATACTCCATATTGATCATAAAATGCTTTCATCCGCACTCCGTATTCCTTTGTCTGATCAAACGAGGGGGCTCCGGCTAATCTCACTAATTCATTTGTATCATCGCTGTTGTTGCACGCACCGATGGTGAAGATTATTATGATGAGATAGATGTATTTAAATATTTTCATTTTGAGTATCTTTAAATGATTAATTATTAGCATTTCTTTGAGGACGTGCATTTGTCGGCATACTGGGCGACAAAGAGCGTTCTGCCAATGGGAAGTTCAAAGTAAAACTAGGATCTTTCTCTTTTAGAGTATACAAATCGAATTTGTTTCCAATTGTACCACCTTCATTGTAGTTGTGAATGACTGACTTCTGTCCTTCTCTACGCATATCCCACCAACGATGGCATTCTTCGAAGCAGAGCTCTCTGCGGCGCTCGTCCCAACAAAACTGAATCAATTCTTCGTTTGTCTTAAAGTTTGCCATAACGAGTTCCGTATAAGGATTAATCCGATTTCGCCTCAATCTATTCAGGTATGAGATGGATTTTTCGGCATCTCCTGCTGCATTCCGACGTGCATAAGCTTCTGCAAGAGAAACATAAATTTCACCCGTCCGAAAACATTGCAACAACATTTGCTTATTACCATCTTCTATATCATATTTCAAGCTCTTGTAAGTGTTGAAATTGGTCACGTATGCAGCTGATGTCCTATTGGATGGTGGTATAAACCAATAAAGCAAGCGCCGGTCGCCAGTCTTCGTCTTCAAATCTGCATCGTACATCGAGATAAGAGATTTCTGTCCAGAATAATTGGTTTGAGAAGAGACAGCAAGCCAATAGCCCAAATTGTCAATTCCCGTTGCCGATAACAGGCCATAATAAGTATAAAGAGAGTAAATAGGTGTCTCATTGAAGTTCCAAATAATTTCTAGATTATTCGGGTTATAAAAATTGATTACTGCGCTACTGCCTGAGAAATAATATGCTTTCGTCGCTTTTGTTTCTTTACTGATATCCATCAGCTGAGGTTGTAATTCAAGCAACGACTCACCATAATGAATAGTAGTTTCCCAATCACCCGTAAAAAGATGGATTCTACTTCCCAATAATAAGGCAGCCTTATAACCGATAGTATAAATATTACCAGTTTTTTTATCTTTCAGATAATCGATGGCCATCTTTATATCACTCTTCATTTGGCCCCATACTTGCTCTATAGTAGCGCGGGGCGCCTCATTGGTAGAGATATTCTCATCCAAGATAAGAGGTACACATAAATCTCCGGGTTTTGCTTCATTGTAGGCTTGTGCATAAAGATTAGCTAAATAAAAATACCCCATTGCTCTCGTGAAATAGGCTTGGCCAAGAATAATTTCACGTTCTTCGTCTCCCCCTTCTACATTCTTTAGACCATCAATGCATATATTGGCTACTTTTATCTGCTTATACAGATAAAGATATGCGACATCTGTGAAATTTGCATTTTCTATTTCTTGTTGCCAAGTATATGCTGCCCCATAATAGTTAATATTTGTAGCAGAATATTGATTGATTGAAGAGCGAGAATAGCCTTCTTGAAATTCGGCGTCGTCTGTCATAAACTGTATCCATGCTGTACAGTTGAACAAATCTTTGAAATAAGCTTCACCCTGAAGAAGTTCTTTAAAATGACTTACTTTATTTGGGATAATCAAATTTTGGGATGAACGTTCGAGAAAGTCACCACAGCTTGTCAGCAGTCCCATTATGCAGATAACACAAAGTACTTTATATAATTGTTTCATTTTCATATTCCTCCAATTTAATCAATCATTTAAAATGTAATATTCAAGTTAAGAGAGTATGCCCTCGAAAGTGGCGATGTGGCATAAGCTGCCTCTGGATCAGAACCTTCCCATTTACTACTTGCCCAAGTAAAAAGATTAGTAGCCTGCAGCCCAACAGAACATTGGCTTATACTGAAACGAGAAATCAATTTTTGTGGCACGATATAGTTTAATGATAGACTTCTCAACTTCAAAAAATCAGTACTGGCAATTCGAGCTGTTGATTTGTCGTACATCGTTGTACCGTATACATAGGATTTCCCAAGAATAAGATCTTTATTGAACAATCCGTTATAAACCCTATTATTATATAGCACTGGAATATTCGTCTGAACTTCATCTCCAGGCTGACGCCAGCGATGAATATATTCCTTGGATGTGTTCGACATTGGGTCGAAAGCACTTTGGTAAGCCGAGCCATAGAGATCAGACAACCGACCTATACCGCCCAATTGGTAAGTGAAACTACTGCTAAGTCTTAATCCTTTATATCCAATACTGATATTAATGCCGCCTTGGTGGGGCGCCGTAAGTACACCAGACCTCACCAAATTGGCCTCATCACTGAAGAGTACATAGTTGGGATAGGTCACACCCAACGCATTGGTAAAGGTTGTCTCGCCCTTCACATTCCTGAAAACGGGATAACCAGATTCGTGATTTAGGCCGGCAAAATCATAAGAATATAGTGTACCAATAGCTTCACCTACAACCAAGGCATTGCCATTGATTTTGTCTTTGAGTGTAACTAGACGATCGTTAGCATCAACCAATTCGTTATTATTGTACGAATAGTTAATTCCAATAGTGACATCCCAATTCTTTGTTTTCAAGGGGATAAAGTTGGCACCAACTTCAATACCAGAATTATTGACTTTCCCTGCATTGATCTTAACTGTCTTTACGCCATTAATCTGTGAAACATCTTTTGCCATAATCATGTCAGAGCCCCTTTTCTTATAAAAATCTAAGATAAATGATGCACGGTTGTCAAATAAAGCAAGATCACATCCTATATTGAAAGATTTGGTCTTTTCCCAACGGAGATCCGGATTAGGGAGATAAGCGATAGTTGCTTCATTCATTCCAGTGATACTGTTTTGCGAGCCCAATTTAATAACTAGATTAGGAGAAGTACCTGCATCTACATTTCCTTGTATACCATACGAGCCACGAAAAGCCAAATAGGATATGAGGTGCTGATTCTGCATGAATGCTTCATTGCTGAGGGTATACTTACCAGAGACAGACCATATAGGCAGAAAACGATATTTAGGATTGGAGCCAAATTGATTTGAACCATCCATTCTAAGGTTAGCATTGAAGACCAACTTATCTTTGTAAGAATAGGAACCTGTAAAGATCCAAGACACATAATTTTTCGTTTGATTCGTTAAGATTGGATTGAGAGCACCAGAGGCTAGCAATTTGGTATAGACAGGAGTAATAACAGGGCTGAATGTATCACCTCGATCGGGTTGCCATCCATAATAAGTTCCCATAAGCCCATAGGTTTTTATCTGACGGATTTCAGAAACAGCCATCAGATTAACAAAATGATCTTTTTTGAATGTGTGATCAAACTCAAAAGTGTTTTGAATGGTATATGTATCATCTTGTGAATTATTGCTAGAGTAGATTCCTCCTACAGGAATAGGGGAGGCATCTCTTGTCTCATTCTTCGACATGTCACCTTCATCAGCTACGTATGTATCAAGAAAATTCTTACTATACTTACGACGTACAGCTACATAATAAGAATCATCCGTAGCCCAACTTTTTTTCGTAGAATGATAGTTCTGATAGGATGCTTGCAATTTATATTTGAGCCCTCCCCAGATATTCCATTGGAGGTTAAGCTGAGCCGTTATTGAATTGACACGAGCATCTTGACCCGTCTGATCCATCTCATTAAGGATGTTGTAGTAGATGATATCTCCATATTTTGAATAACTTCCGCTATTGGAATTATAGAGAAAACGACTGCCATCATCATTAAAGGCGGGAATTGCACGAGAGGTGTTGTAAGCATAAGTATTCGGGTTCACAGAAGAATGAAATCCGAGAGTTTTGCGAGTAGAGGCATTAACTTGAAATCCAATATATAGTTTGTTTTTTATAATCCAAGAATTAATCTTTGCCATGGTTGTGAAACGACGACTATAATTTTTGATAGCCGTACTTTGTGTATCGTCGTATCCGAAAGAAGCATAGTAACGAGTACCATCGTTTCCACCGCTAAGGCTCACCGAGTGACTGTTCGTAAAAGAGTTACGGAAAAGTATGTCATACCAGTCTGTATTCATCTTCGCTAGTTTCTGAACACCTGAAGAGAAGTCATCGTATGTTATCTTTCGCCGGATATAGTTCATGTACAACCCTTCGTATCCATATCCGACCGGCATCTGAGAGTAGTAGGCAGCGTCATCGATGATTTCTTCAGACAACTGCAATCGTTCTGTTGCATTCATCCTTCTCAGATCTTTATATGATATTCTCTGGTTGACCTTGAAACTACCAGAATAGCTGATCTTAGGTGAACCTGATCGTCCCTGCTTTGTTGTAACAACGATTACACCATTGGCAGCTTGCACACCATAGATAGAAGTTGCAGAGGCATCCTTCAATACAGTAATCTTATCGATATCGTTAGGATTGATTCCAGCAATAGCATTTCCTACCAAATAAGCGGCATCGTCACCGTTCAAGTCTGTCGTTTTAATCTCACGCATATCGTCTTCCGACAGAATCACGCCATCTAATACCCACAAAGGGGCACGATTACCTAAGATAGATGATGTACCACGGATACGAATCTTGGCAGAAGCACCTGGATCTCCTGAGTTTAGAATCACATTCATACCTGTGACCTGACCTTGGAGCATATCTTCGATACTAGGGACACCTCCTATTTTGACATTTTCGGCTTTTACGACGCTCACAGATCCTGCCACCTGAGATTTTCTTAAGGTCTGATAGCCAGTGACGACGACTTCGTCCAAGACATTTTTATCTTCTTTCAAGATGATGGGTTTCACCTCATGAACTTGCTGCCCATCACGGATATTGATAGCCATTTTTTGGTCAACCATTCCTACATAAGAGTAACGGATAATATAACTTTTGCCTGTAGCAAGCCTCAATGTATATTCACCTTTGGCGTTTGTCACTGCCATAGAGTTCACACCTTCGACGCGAATATGGGCACCAGGAAGCGGTTCCACATCTTCGCCTATTACATTTCCTTTAATGATACAAAGTTCACTCTTACTATTTGATTGAATAGTTTGTCGCTTAACGGAAATAGTGATAAACTTTCCATCGAGTTTATAACTTAAAGCTTTGTCAGCGATGATGACATCCAAAATCTCTCTAATTTTCTTCTTACGAATAGAACATGTTGTCGTATAACTTGCAACATCTTCGTGATTAAAATTAATCATGTAGCCTGTAGTCTTCTCGATTTTCTTAAAAACTGATGCTAAATGTTCATTTCTAAACTCGAAAGAATACGTTTGATTAACTTCTTGGGCTTGTACACTACCAAGAAACACAAAAACATTAATCAGCATACACAATATGCCCTTTGTCACCTTTTGACCATAATAAATTCGTTTAGGACGTGTTTGAATATCTCTCATATTAGCAGATTTTGTTTACTGACATCATCTTATTTCGAACATGTTATCAGTGGGTTTATTAATAATTTATTTCAGGTTTATCTGATTCTGGATGCTCTTATATAATAATTACGTATCACAAAAGATGTTGGGTGACAATACAAGATAAGATTCTTAATTATTTTGTCATTCTAAGATGCAGAATATAACAGATGGCAAATAGGATTTAATCTTTCTAAATATAAAACGCTTTTTATGCTAGATTTTAAATAGGATCATCCACTCAAGGAGTATAGTGTTAAATAGACGAATAGATTTTATTAATAGAAATCACTATATTATTGAGATTATTGATTCCTATCTCTTTTTTCTTACCTGGAAAAAAGATAGTGGCATGAAGGAGATGATAAGTTCATCCTTCTTAACAGATAAATAAAATGAACAGAACTAGAAAGTCATCAGCTCCTGAATTGTTTTATGAAAGACAGGATGTACATAATCGGGAGCAATTTCGGAAAGAGGCTGCAACACGAAGAGCCGTTCGTGCATTAAAGGATGAGGAATGATAAGATCTTCATCGTTAATAATCAAATCATTGTAGAACAGGATATCTATATCAATGATTCTATCTTTATACTGGCGATCGACAGACTTGTGAGTTCTGCCCATCAACCGTTCTATCTTTTTAGTTGCATCGAGTACATCGCGAACAGTGAGCGACGTTTCGACAGCTACCGCTGCATTAATAAAAGTATTGGTCGACTCGAATCCCCAAGGTTCTGTATGATAAAGAGCCGATTGGGAAACAACGTTCCCAACCAGCTCTTCAATATATTGGATAGCATTCCCGATATTCTCTTCTTTGTTTCCAAGATTCGTACCTAAACCTAAAAAGACTCTCGCCATCTTAGTCTACAATAAGCATTGCATCACCGTATGTTCCGAAGCGATAATCTTCTTTCAGAGCAACATCGTATGCAGCCATCACTTGTTCGTAGCCGCCAAAAGCAGCTTGAATCATCAGCAAGGTAGACAACGGCATGTGGAAATTAGAAATCATACTGTTGGCAACAGTAAAATTGTAGGGCGGGAAGATAAACTTATTTGTCCAACCGTCGAAAGGCTTGATACGGCAGTTTGTATTGACAGTACTTTCTATAGCCCTCATCACTGTAGTACCTACTGCACAAACATTCTTTCCAAGATCTTTGGCATTGTTCACTATATCTACAGCAGTATCATCTACCAACATCTGTTCGGAGTCGGTCTTATGCTTGGTCAGGTCTTCTACATCTATCTCGCGGAAATTACCCAAACCGGCATGAAGAGTGATAAAAGCGAAGTTGATGCCTTTAATCTCCATACGTTTCATCAATTCGCGGCTGAAGTGCAAACCTGCGGTAGGAGCAGTAACCGCACCTTCGTTCTTTGCGAAAATACATTGAAAATCTTCTGCATCTTCGGGTTCGAGCGGACGTTTGATAATGCTATGAGGCAGAGGAGTCTCGCCCAAAGCATACAAAGCTTTCTTGAACTCATCGTGGGGACCATCGTAAAGGAAACGAAGTGTACGTCCTCTAGACGTAGTATTATCTATCACTTCGGCTACCATCGAATCGTCTTCACCAAAATAAAGTTTATTACCGATACGAATCTTCCGAGCAGGATCGACAAGGACATCCCACAAGCGCAGCTTTTCATTCAATTCACGCAACAAGAACACTTCGATTCGTGCTCCAGTCTTCTCCTTATTACCATACAAACGAGCTGGAAATACTTTCGTATCATTGAAGATAAACACATCTTTATCATCAAAATAATCGAGAACATCTTTAAAAATCTTATGTTCTATCTCACCGGTCTTACGATGAAGAACCATTAATCTCGCTTCATCTCTGAAATGAGAAGGATGCTGAGCTATTTTTTCTTCTGGTAATTTAAATTTAAATTGCGACAGCTTCATAATTTACTTTATTTTTGTTTATAGTTACACCTAATTATTATTTACTTCTTCCGTATCGTCCTCTATTTCCTGACAATCGAGCCATTCTTGAAATTTAAGCGGATCAATACACTTGTCAACAGTCACATCACCTACTCTAGTTCTTCTTAAAGATGTTAGATAGGCTCCGCTGTGAAGGGCTTCTCCGATATCTCGAGCCAATGCCCTGATATATGTTCCCTTGCTACACACCACCCTGATTTTGATATCAGGTATATTACATTCCAACAGTTCTATTTCATCTATAGCCAAAGTCTTCGGTTTCAGATTGACTTCCTTTCCTTTCCGAGCGCTTTTGTATGCCGGCTGACCATCTATCTTGCATGCCGAAAATGAAGGAGGTATCTGTTGTATTTCTCCGACAAACTGAGACAATGTCTTTTCTATCAGTTCCTTGTCGATATGGTCTATCGGATAAGTTGCATCGACCTCATGTTCCATATCAAACGAAGCGGTAGTAGCACCAAGTTTCAAACCAGCAACGTACTCTTTGGTATGGCTCTGCAACTCTTCTATCCTCTTTGTTGCCCTGCCGGTACAAATAATAAGTACGCCTGTTGCCAAGGGATCTAACGTCCCGGCATGCCCTACTTTAAACTGTTTCTTCTTCACACCCAACTTCTCGCAAAGAATAGCACGGATTCTCGACACTATTCTAAAAGAAGTCATACGATATGGTTTATCAAAATAAAGAACCTCGCCTACTCTAAACTTCATCCGACAATATTCATTGGGTGACCACTCAGCAACCAAATCAGTATAAACGCACCGACAATGATTCGATAAACGCCGAATGCTTTGAAACCATATTTAGTCAAGAAATCTATAAAACCTTTTATTGCCAATATTGCAACGACAAAAGCGATTACACTACCCAATAGTAGAATAAAGACATTGCCGGATGTTATTGCTCCAGCTTCGCCTGTCTTGTACAACTTGTATATATCGAGCACTGTGGCAGCAAACATCGTGGGTACAGCCAAGAAGAAAGAGAACTCGGCGGCAGCCTTACGGGTAAGTTTCTGCGACATACCACCGACGATGGTCGCCATAGAACGAGAGACACCAGGAATCATTGAGATACATTGAAAGAGACCGATATTGAAAGCCTTTCTCTCTGTAAGCAATGTATGGTCATTACCTTTATTGAATATTCTATCGCAGAACAGCATGAAGATACCACCTACGACAAGCATCACTGCAACAACCTCTACCCGTCCCAAAAGATTGTCGATAAGATTGTTGCACAGTCCTCCGATAACCAAAGCTGGAATAAAAGCTACGAACAGCTTCCAATAGAAATCCCATTTATGAAGGAATCTCTTCAAAGCAGAAGCTCCCATCGGTGCAGGAGTATGGTTGAGTTTGAAGAACCTTTTATAATAAAGTACGATGACAGAAAGTATCGCACCAAACTGAATGATTACCGTGAAAGCCTTCACAAACGGAGTGCTCTCTATGCCCATCAAGTTCTGGGCAATAATCATATGTCCCGTAGAAGATACCGGAAGGAATTCTGTCAATCCCTCCACGATAGCCAATATGATTGTTTGAATGATTGTCAATCCACCCATTATTTATTATCTTTTGGTTTACGCAAAATAGCATAGATAATAGACAGATAACCCAACAAGCAGAATACAGGAGCTACCTTGATACGACGGAAACTGAAGATATCCGGTTCATAATGAGTTTCGCTTGACGAAGGGCCAACCATCAACAAGAAACCAATAATAACAACTGCTACTCCGATGGCAAGGATAATGTAATTCGTTTTATCGAAAGCAAACTTTTTTTTGTCTTCCAGATTACTACCATTATTAGTAGTCTTATTTATCTCTTTCATAAACTATGATGAATTTAAACGTAATACAAAGAACTAGCCTTCATTCTCAGATACTTGTTGATTGAGAGGTAGGCACAAAGTAGTGTGATGAGTACTCCGAACAAAAGAACACTAAGAGTGACTACAGTCATCACATCCCAAGTCAGCACATCTCCGAGTGCAGGTTCCAAATCAATAAGCCAGTATACTCCTGCCCATAGAATGATATTGGCAACAACTCCTGCAAACACACCGCCCCAAACACTGCGGGCAAGGAATGGTTTGCGAATAAAGCCCCAGCTAGCACCAACCAGTTTCATTGTATGTATCAAGAAGCGTTTAGAGTGAATACTCTGTCTTATCGTATTATTGATTAGAGCAAAAGAAATCAATGTAAGCAAGAATGCCAAGCCAAGCAGTACGGCACTGATATTGCGAATATTACTATTCACGGCGTCGAGCAGACCTTGCTGATATAAGATATCCTTCACGTTGGTATTCTGACGCATTTCAGAAGATATCTTCTGAATACTGTCTGTATTGGCATATGCCGAATGAAGCTTGACCTCGATAGAGGCAGTGAAAGGATTGTAACCGATAAAATCTGCCGGATTGGTTCCCATAGCAGAAGTTTGTTCTTTCAATGCCTGTTCTTTAGATATATATTGTAAGTTCTTCACGTAGGGTTGCTTACGAAGCTGACTCATTAACTGCATGGCTTGCTGAGGAGAAGTATCATCACTCAACAAGAACGAAAAATTAATATTTTCACGAACATAAATCGAAAGATTGTTAGCTGTCAGAGAAAAAGCTACAACCAAACCCAATAGTATCAACACCATTGTGGTACTGATACTCGACGTGACAAACTGCATGTCGGAGCGAGATGATTTCTTTTTTGTTTTCTTTTGCTTCGTCATCACTTTCTGAATATATAGATTATCGAGCTGCTAAGCTCTTTGTGGCCCATTGCATGAAGATAAGCTCGGAAACCGTTCCACAATCCTCTTACAAAAGAACACGAATGTTTCAAATTCCGTTCTGTCAACATCGACACATAAAATGCATCGAAAGGCATAGGGCGATAGTCTTCCAACTTGAAGCCATATTTCTCACCCAATATTTTCATTGTATCTGGAGTGAAATGCCACAAATGGCGAGGCACGTCGTATGCAGCCCATTCCTTATTATATATAGCAGCATCAAAAGAGGAGCAATTGGGAACAGCGACTACAAGAACACCATTCTTCTTCAACAGACGATAAAAAGTAGACCATGCTTTGTCTAAATGTTCCAAATGTTCCATCACATGCCACAACGTTATTGCATCAAAAGATTCGTCGGGACTAGCCTCCAAATCCTCATCCTCTTTGACATGCAGATTAAAATGCTTCAAAGCGAATTCGCGTGCTGCGGCATTCTTTTCAACAGCCTCAACATTCCATCCCCTCTGAACCATAGTAAAAGGGAAATACCCCGTTCCAGTACCAACATCAAGCAAATGCCCTTTTTGCCCGGATAGTTTGGTCTCTACAAGAGAAGCCTTACGACGGAGCATCAAGCCACGAACCCAATGATAAATGGTATTCATCGCTCCTTTCCGGGTATCAGAATGAGAAATATAATCAGGAGATTCATAATAGCGACCTATCTCAGATTCAACGGGGACGCCTTGGGTAAAAGTAAAATTACAATCATCACAACGATAAACATCAAACACTTCTTTCGTTGCATAGTAATCGGTACAACTCATCACTGAGTGAATATGATTTCCTTTGCATAGAGGACAGGAAGTATGATTGAGTTTGTTCATATCAAATATAAAATTACAACATTATAGGAGCGCACTCTATTCATTACAGCGCACTCCACCCAAATTTGGTGCAAAGTAACAAATAATTAGTGATGTTAGATATATTCTTTAAGGAGTTTTAATACTTAATATCCCCATACAGAAAGTAAGAAATCTCATTTCTGCATGGGGATAAATATAACTTAAAGATGTTTTCCTTTTATCAAGCTTTCTTTGCAGCAGCTTTCTTCGTCGTTTTCTTTGCTGCACTCGCTGCAGATGATTTTGCCGAAGCCTTACTGCGGGGAGTAGCTTTCTTCTTATCTGCCTGTTCTGCAATAATCTTCTTACATGCGTCCAAATCCAAATCTTGCGGCACAACATTTTTCGCAATCTTATAGTTACTGCCTTTATAAGAGATATAAGGGCCGAAACGACCGTTCAATATAGCCATATCAGGATCTTCTTCGAAAGATTTGATATGCTTCTTTGCATCGGCTTCGCGTTTGGCAAGAATAATAGCAATCGACTCATCCAAAGTAATTGTCATCGGATCTTTGTCTTTAGGAATAGATGCGAACATTGAGCCGTGGTGAACGTATGGACCGAAACGTCCGGTATTGACCGATACATCTTTTCCCTCAAACTCACCCAACTCACGCGGTAACTTGAACATTTCCAAAGCCTCTTCCAATGTTATGGATTCCATTGAAGCTCCTTTTGGCATCTGGGCAAAGCGTGGCTTCACCTCATCATTGACAGTACCTATCTGAATCATCGGACCAAAACGACCAATCTTCACAGATACTGATTTGCCGCTTACGGGATCGTTGCCAAGAATTCTTTCGCCTACTTTATGTTCGGTCTTCGTGGCCAAAGTCGATTCAACAGAAGGATGGAACTGAGCATAAAATTTCTTCATAATCTCTGTCCAGGCCTTTTCACCCTCTGCCACTTCATCGAATTCTTTTTCTACGTTAGCTGTAAAATGATAATCCAATATATCAGGGAAATATTGATTCAAAAAGTCATTCACCACTAAACCTATATCAGTAGGAATAAGCTTCGACTTCTCTGCACCCACCATTTCTGTATTGACCTTACCAAGTATCTTGTTATCCGATAAGGTCAAAGTAGTGAGTTCGCGCTTATCTCCTTCTTTATTTCCTTTATCTACATATCCTCTTTGTTGAATTGTAGAAATAATAGGAGCATAAGTAGATGGACGACCAATACCCAGTTCCTCGAGTTTGCGAACCAAACTTGCCTCTGTATAGCGAGGAGGATGCTGGCTGAAACGTTCTGTAGCAACAATATCTTTGTGCTCCAATATTTGATTTTTCTCTAATGGTGGCAATAATCCACTTTCTTCTTCCTGAGCCGTATCATCGTCGTATGACTCACGATAAACTCTTATGAAACCATCGAAAGTGATGACCTCACCAGTAGCAGTGAACTTATCGTCATGGCTGCTCATGATAGTCACTGTAGTCTTCTCCAATTCAGCATCTGCCATCTGAGAAGCAATAGTTCTCTTCCAAATCAAGTCGTACAAGCGTTTTTCCTGAGCTGTTCCAGATATTTCAGCATCACCAACATTGGTAGGACGTATAGCTTCGTGAGCCTCTTGTGCACCGAGAGTCTTCGTCGTGAATTGACGAGAGCGAGAATATTTTTCGCCCATCTCCTCAGAAATCACGCTTTTACAGGCAGAAAGTGCCAAAGAAGACAAATCAACAGAGTCGGTACGCATATAGGTTATTAATCCCGATTCATACAGATTCTGAGCAATCATCATGGTACGGTTCACCGGGAAGCCCAACTTACGAGCTGCTTCTTGCTGCAAGGTAGAAGTTGTGAAAGGAGGCGCTGGCGAACGTTTTACTGGGCGAACTACTTTATCAGTGATAGTGAATGTCGAATTCTTACAGCTTTCCAAGAAAGCTTCAGCTTCGGCCTTCGTTTTGATACGGCGAGCAAGTTCCGCTTTCAATTCAACCATTTTGCCATTGCTGTCAGGTACAAGGAAAGTTGCAAGTACCCGATAAGAAGATTCGCTCTTAAAAGCTTGGATCTCTCTTTCCTTGTCTACTACAAGACGCACAGCGACAGACTGAACACGACCTGCTGATAATGCAGGCTTTACTTTTCGCCATAAGATTGGAGAAAGCTCAAAACCAACAATTCGGTCGAGTACTCGTCTAGCCTGTTGAGCATTGACAAGATTTATATCAATTTTTCTCGGATGCTGAATAGCATTGAGTATAGCAGTCTTCGTGATTTCGTGAAACACGATACGCTTGGTGTTTTCGGGCTTCAACTTGAGCACTTCATACAGATGCCAAGAGATTGCTTCTCCCTCGCGATCCTCATCGGACGCCAACCAGACAGTGCTTGCCTTGCCAGCCTCCGTTTTTAATTTAGAGACCAATTCTTTCTTTTCGGCAGGGATTTCATACTTCGGTGTGAAATTGTTCTTGATATCAATACTGAACTCTTTCTTCTTCAAATCGCGGATGTGTCCGTAGCTTGATAGAACTTCATAGTCATCACCAAGAAATTTACCGATTGTTTTCGCCTTAGCCGGAGACTCAACTATAACAAGATTTTTTTGCATAACTAATACTTTGACGAAAAGAGATTTATCTCATTTCGACCGCAAAAGTAGAAAAAAATCATTTCTTATACCTTATAAATAAAAGATAATCTACTTTTTTTTAGAAAAAAAGAACATTTATAGAAAGATTTATGCGAATTTATAGGCTTCTATAAACTTTTTAAGACCACAACGAATAGATGCAAGTCCGAATTCTTCGGGATGTAAATCTTTTATTGGAACAAAAAAGGCTGCTGCTACGTCATCTTCGGCATCAACATGAGAAGTATCAGCAACACTACAGCGATAGAACATATCCAGTGTATGGACAGTAAAGCCTGAATATAAATAAAGATTGGGTAGTGAAAACAAAAACTCTGTTTTCACTACCTTCAATCCTGTTTCTTCCATTACCTCACGAGCTACTCCCTCTTCACCAGTTTCAAAGCAATCAACAAATCCACCGGGTAAGTCAAGTGAACCTTTCTGTGGATCCTTGGCACGACGTGTTACCAACAGCTCATCATGTTGATTGACAATCAAAGCCACTGTCGCAGAAGAAGGATTAAAGTAATAGACGAAGCCACAATCATTACATTGTTTGGCTTTGCCATTACGTTCCACAAAATTGGACGACCCACACTTTGGGCAAAACTTGAATAGAGATAACGGATGTTCTGACATACTATATATAATATGGTATATAAACTATATATAAAAACTAGCAGTATTTATTCTGCTTTAAAAGCCTCGATAGCTTCGGGTTCTTTAGGTACAACCTTACCTAAACGGCGAGAACCGGTTTCGGTAATCAAATAATCCGACTCGTTACGAATACCACCAAAGTCTTTATAAGTCTCAATCTTATCGTAATTCAGGAAGTCCATAAACTTCTTCTCAGCATGCCATCTATCTATCAATTGAGGAATAAAATAGATACCCGGTTCGATAGTATGAACGAAACCTGGTTCGAGAGGAATAGCCAGACGAAGTGACTTACGACCGAACTGTGTGCTCTTAGGCTGTCCGTTATAACCTACCCATATTTCGCCAAGATTTTCCATATCGTGAACATCAAGTCCCATCATGTGGCCCAATCCATGAACAAAGAACAGAGCAAATGCACCGCTTTCAAGACAATCATCTGTATTGCCTTTCATCAGTCCAATCTCCTTCATTCTATCTATCATTACTCTGGCAGCCAAGTCATGTACATCTTTATATGGTACTCCAGGTTTCAAAGCCTTTACCGATTCGTCGTACATGGCATTCTGAATGCGAATAATCTCTTTCTGACGTTCTGAATATTTCTTTCCGACACAGCTTGTTGATGACATATCGCCAGCATAACCCATGTCTGTTTCTGCACCGGCATCAAGCAAGAACAAATCGCCATCTTTTAAGACATTGTCATAAGAATGGTTATGAAGTGTCTGTCCATTAATTGTTGCAATAGTGGGGAAAGAAAAATCGTAATTGTGATGACGAGCTACAGCCTCTATCTCGGCTACTACATCATATTCTCTGATTCCGGGACGAAGCATCTTCATAGCTGCAAGATGCATATCAGCTGTTACATTACAAGCCTTCTCAATCTCTTCAATTTCCTCAGCAGTCTTATAATTACGCTGTTTAACAATAGCACGGATAAAAGGTACAGAACCTTCTTGATGAACAGGAGGAACGCCCAGCCAATCCATCAGTTTCAATTTATGTTCTGCACGATAAGGAGGAAGATAATGAACAGTCTGACCTTTACAAATAGCCTGATGCAGATAATTCATAATATCCTTCGAAGGACGGGTATCACGAATGCCTACCATACTAGCTTTTTCGTGTAGTGTAGGTTGATTGCCCATCCAGACGATATCGTCTATCGTGAGTTCGTCACCAAAGATAATTTCTTTATCTTCATCAATATCAATGATAGCCGACAGGCCTGAATATGGAAGACCAAAGAAATAAAGGAATGTAGAATCCTGACGATAGCGAAAAGCATTGTCTTCAAAGTTTAGACCACAGAAATCGTTGCCTAAAAAGAGCAATACACCCGATTTCAGTTCTTCTTTCAGCAATTTACGACGCTGAAGATACGTTTCTTTCTTAAACATAATGATAGTGTTTTTATATAATTTTCGGTAAAGATAAGAACTAACGGTAAAATAACAAAAAGAAAGAATAAATATTAATAGAATAATGTGATTTAGATTGGAAACAATTCACTAATTTTGCAGCATCAATATTATCGTTTTGATTATATGGCAGATAGTTTCAAACAAATTCAATCGCAGTCGCAGCAACAAGTACAGACCTTATCGCCTCAGCAGGTGCTGGTGGTCAAGTTGCTCGAACTTCCAACTGTAGAGTTGGAAGATAGGGTGCGTTCTGAAGTTCTTGAAAATCCGGCTCTCGAGGAAGGACGTGATGAAGAAACTCAAAACAACGAAGATAATATAGAAAGCGCTGATGATTTTGGCGGAAGTACAGAAATTGATAGCGAAGGAAGCGATTACAATTCGCGAGACGATTACTTCAGCGATGATGATGTACCCGATTATAAATTACAGCAGCCCCGCCCAACCAGAGAGCAGATGGCAGAAGAGATTCCTTTCTCGGATGCAACCTCTTTCTATGAAACATTGAAAGAACAACTCAACGAGACAGAACTCAGCGAGAAACAACAGGAGCTGGCAGATTATCTTATCGGTTCGCTCGATGATGACGGATTGCTACGTAAATCTCTCAACACAATTAGTGACGAATTAGCCATCTACATGGGAATCGACGCTACAACTGAAGAATTGGAAAGTGCTCTCAAAGTAATTCAAAGTTTCGAACCGGCAGGAATAGGCGCCCGAAGTCTACAAGAATGTCTGCAACTCCAGATAAAAAAGAAGGAGAACTCGCCACTCAAGCAGATCGAACTCCGTATGATGGACAAGTGTTACGAGGAATTCACTCGCAAACATTGGGATAAAATAAAGCAGCGTCTTGATTTGGATGAAAACACTTTCAATGAAGTGATAGAAGATATCAAGAAACTCAACCCGCGTCCGGGAGCCTCACTTGGCGAAGCCATTGGCAGGAACTATCAGCAGATTATACCCGACTTCATTATTGAAACAGAAGATGATGGAAGCATCAACCTCAGTCTCAACAATAGAAATACGCCCCAACTCCATCTCAATAGAGACTTTCGAGACATGATGGAAGAGCATACAAAAAACAAAGCCAACCAGACAAGAGAATCCAAAGCCGCATACGCCTTTCTGAAACAGAAGATTGATGCCGCCCAAGGTTTCATTGACGCTGTAAAGCAACGTCAGAACACGCTGATGACTACCATGCAGGCTATTATCGATTTGCAACGTCCGTTCTTTGTAGAGGGTGATGAATCATTGCTTCGCCCGATGATACTGAAAGATGTAGCAGAGAAGACCGGACTTGATATCTCCACCATATCCAGAGTGAGCAACAGCAAATACGCTCAAACGAACTTTGGAATATTCCCTTTAAAGATGTTCTTCAGCGATAGCTATACCACCGATGACGGAGAAGAACTCTCTACAAGAGCCATCAAGAACACATTGAAAGAATGTGTTGAAGGCGAAGACAAAAAGAATCCATTGACAGACGATGAACTGGCAGCTATTCTAAAGAAAAAAGGATATCCTGTAGCCCGTCGCACTGTAGCAAAATATCGTCAACAACTTAATATTCCCGTAGCTAGATTGAGAAGATGAAAAACGAAGCGACATTAAATATTGTCATCAACAAAATGACCGATAAGATTAAGGAAGAGCACATCACTGCCGATAGAACGCTGATAGATATAGCGAGAGTCACCTCTCTGATATTTACTCCGTTCTTCATACCAATGCTGGCGTTCATCATCTTATTTCTGTTTTCATATCTGCACATGCTGCCTTTGGGCTACAAACTCATTGTGATAGGTGTAGTTTATTGCTTTACCATTCTTACTCCCACGCTGACTATTCATATATTCAGGAAAGTGAATGGTTTCAAACTTGTAGAACTTAACGAACGAAAAAAACGTTATGTTCCTTTCATACTGACAATTTTGTCGTATATTTGTTGCCTGTTAATGATGCGCAAGATGAGTATTCCTTGGTATATGACCGGAATTATTCTGACAGCGCTGATGATTAGTATAATATGTGTCATTGCCAATCTCAAGTGGAAACTGAGTGAGCACATGGCAGGTTGTGGCGGAGTTGTTGGCGGATTAATCTCTTTCAGCGCACTCTTTGGATACAATCCGGTATGGTGGTTATGCCTGTTTATCTTCATTTCGGGTATTTTGGGCTCGGCACGTATCATCCTAGGACATCATACTTTGGGCGAAGCAATTGGCGGTTTTGTAGTAGGTTTTATCTGCTCTCTGCTCATTCTGCACCCCATAAGTAATATATTGTTTAGAATATTTTTATTTTAATAGTTTTTAAATAAACCTTAATTATTAATTTTTTAGTTATGAACATTCCAACAGATTTGAAGTACACCAACGAACATGAATGGGTTCGCGTCGATGGTGATGTAGCTTATGTAGGTATCACAGATTATGCTCAAGAGCAATTGGGCGATATTGTTTTTGTTGATATCCCAACAGTAGGCGAGAACTTGAACGCTGGTGATACCATTGGTACCATCGAAGTCGTTAAAACTATCTCTGACATCTTCTGCCCTATTGCCGGCGAAGTGCTCGAAGTAAACGAAGCATTGGAAGACAATCCTGCGCTTGTCAATCAAGATCCTTATGGTGAAGGTTGGTTGGTAAAGATGAAACCGGCTGCTGATGCCGACTTCGCTGCTTTACTTGATGCAGAAGCTTACAAGGCTTTATTATAATTGATAGATAAATAGAAAGAAAATGAAACCAGTTGTCAGTATTATTGTTGGCAGTACCTCCGACCTTCCAGTTATGGAAAAGGCTGCTGCTTTCCTCAACGACATGCAAGTACCGTTCGAGATGAACGCTCTATCTGCTCACCGCACTCCCGAAGCTGTTCGCGAATTTGCCGAATCAGCACAAGAGAGAGGTCTACAGGTGATTATTGCCGCTGCCGGAATGGCTGCTCACCTTCCCGGTGTTATTGCCGCTTCAACGTTAGTGCCGGTTATCGGCGTTCCCATCAAATCGTCTATTGAGGGCATGGATGCTCTTTTAGCAATTGTTCAGATGCCTCCGGGCATTCCTGTAGCAACGGTGGGTATTAACGGTGCACTCAATGCAGGCATCTTGGCGGTTCAGATTCTTTCTGTAGCCGATAAAGATCTGGAGAAACGTTTCGCTGCCTACAAAGAGGGATTGAAACAAAAGATAGTAAAGGCTAATGAACAACTCAAAGAGGTGAAATACGATTATAAAACAAATTAATGAATCTCTTTAACTACGTTCGAAGAAAATCATCGATTGTAAATATTGGAGCCACTCAAATGGGTGGCTCTAATCCTATCCGCATCCAGTCGATGACAAACACTTCGACCTTGGACACCGAGGGAAGTGTAGCGCAAGCTAAGCGCATTGTTGATGCAGGAGGCGAATTGGTACGGCTCACTACTCAAGGCATCCGTGAAGCAGAAAATCTAAAGAACATCAATGCCGCTCTCCGAAAGGACAATTACATGGTGCCATTGGCAGCCGATGTTCACTTCAATCCTCATGTTGCCGATGTGGCAGCACTATATGCCGAGAAAGTTCGTATCAATCCGGGCAACTATGTTGATGCTGCCCGCACTTTCAAACATTTAGAATATACCGACGAAGAGTATGCTGCCGAAATCGAAAAGATTCGCCAGCGCTTTATTCCCTTCCTTAATATATGTAAGGAGAATCATACTGCTATCAGAATTGGCGTGAACCACGGTTCATTGTCCGATCGCATCATGTCTCGCTATGGCGATACGCCCCGAGGCATGGTCGAATCTTGCATGGAATTCCTTCGCATCTGCCAAGACCTGCAGTTCAAGGACGTTGTTATCTCTATTAAATCGTCCAATACGACGGTAATGGTTAAG
>DAIUBN010000016.1:0-29172 GCA_036846645.1 Bacteroidaceae bacterium
GTTATAGATGCCGGACATGGTGGTCATGACGCAGGGGCGATAGGACAATTCTCCCAAGAGAAAAATATTAACCTGAAAGTAGCTTTAGCTGTAGGTAAATTGATTGAGAATAACTGTTCGGATGTAAGAGTCATCTACACCCGAAAGACGGATGTTTTCATTCCTTTAAATAGAAGAGCTGATATAGCCAATGAAGCCAAAGCTGATTTATTCCTGTCCATTCATACCAATTCTTTAGCTAATTCCAAAACTTATACCGGAGCTTCTACTTGGACTCTCGGACTTGCTAAGAGTGACGCCAACCTTGAAGTGGCAAAAAAAGAGAATAGTGTAATTCTCTACGAGAATGACTATAAGACGAAGTATGCAGGCTTTGATCCAAACTCTGCCGAATCATATATCATCTTCGAATTTATGCAGGATAAATATATGAAAGAGAGCGTTAAGTTTGCCTCACTCATTCAAAGCCAATTTCGCGGTGTAATGCGTCCTGACCGCGGTGTGCACCAAGCAGGATTTCTTGTACTTAAGGCCAGTGCAATGCCAAGTGTTTTGGTTGAGCTCGGATTTATTTCCACCCCTAATGAAGAGAGTTATCTCAATAGTGATGAAGGGACAGAAAATCTGTCACAGGCTATTTATCGCGCTTTTACGATGTTCAAAAGGCAACATGATATTAAAGCAACGGGGTCAAGTTCCACTGTAGTTCCACCGCAAATCAAGGTCAAAACAGTTCCAGCTGATGCCCAGAATGACAATTCCAATCAGCAGGATAACAAAAACGACAATTCCGACTCTAGCGATAATCAAGTTGCTCAGAAAAGTTCTAAAGATGCTGATACAAACAACGTCTCCGAAAAGCCAGTAGAGAGACACAAGACTGCAAGAAGACACAAAGCAGCTCCGACAGCAACAACCGAATCTAACGACAGTATCGTATTCAAGTTGCAAATAGCAGCAGTTAGCTCCAAGCTATCGGAATCTGATGCAAGAATAAAAGATATTTCAAATTTAGAAATTATATTGGATAACGGGTTCTACAAATATCTTTGTGGAACTTCTACTGATTATTATGAAGTATCACGTTTAAAAAAGGAGTTGGATTCAAAATTTCCTGACTCTTTTATCGTCGCCTTCCAAGGTGATAATAAAATTGATACCAATAAAGCAATACGTTCGTTTAAGAAGAATAGGCTAAGAAAACAATGAAATAGAAACAATATGAACATCATCAAACAACTGACATCAAAAGAAGTAAAGATTGCACTTGTCACAATTGCAGCATTGTTTATTATCATATTTGGTATCAATTATCTGAAAGGTATCAATATATTTAATCCATCCTACTATTACTTTGTAAGATTCAAAAATGTAGATGGATTAGCTAAATCAAGCCCGGTATTTGCCGATGGTTTCAAGATTGGTATTGTTCATGATATCATCTATGATTACGAACATCCTGGAAATGTCGATGTTGAAATCGAGTTGGATAATAAGAACATGAGAATTCCAAAATCGTCGATAGCTATCATCGCTTCCAACTTGATGGGTAGTATCAGAATGAATCTGATAATTCCTCATGATGACACGAATTATTGTGCCATTGGTGATACCATTAGTGGTCATCTTGATCCCGGCATGATGTCAACTGTTGCACAGTTGGTTCCTACAATAGAAAAAATGCTTCCTAAGATAGATTCAATTTTGACTTCGGTCAATGCTTTAGTTTCTGACCCCGCCTTACGTTCGTCACTCCACTCTATACAGACAACAACAGCCAACCTTGCTGATGCTAGTGCCGGACTAAAACGCCTAATGAACAAAGATATCCCCGGGCTGACTCATAAATTAGATATAGTAGGTGACAATGCTATTAAAGTGACCGATAATGCTATAAAGGTAACAGACAACTTAAAAGATATCAACTTTAAAGCTTCGATGGCAAACATTGACTCTACCCTTCGCAATGTGAAATCTATCACAGATAGACTAAATAGTAAAGACAATAGCCTTGGATTATTCTTGAATGACCGCGCTGTATACGACAATTTGAATTCTACTTTTGTCGGTGCATCGAGCTTATTACAAGATTTAAAAGCCAATCCAAAGCGTTACGTTCACTTCTCTTTATTTGGAAGAAAAAGCAATAAATAATTTTGATGAAAATAGATTTCGTCTAAATAAATAGGCAGTGATTTATATTTACATAATCAGAGTTATTTATGCCCTTCTATGGCAATTAAAATAAGATTCGTCACTTTATAATTAGTTTTAAGAATGTAGCCAATTATCCAACTTAATTATCTGATAATAAATAAATTAGATAAAATCAATAGTTGCTCTCATCAACGTTATTTTCTTATTTCAATAACTCTTTGAAAAATAGGTTATTATTTTTCTATTCGAATTTGCAATAAAAAAGTCATTTGTTTTTTATGATAATGATTCGCAAATTTGCATAAGAGAAGTTGAAGAATATATAAATGATTGTTGAAAAATGAATGTGTCAAATCTTAAAGATTTATGGGACAGCTGTCTGAAGGTTATTGCTGATAATATACCTCCTACAGCTTATAAAACTTGGTTTGAGCCGATTATTCCTCGAAAGTTCGAGAATAACCAGCTTACAATTCAAGTTCCTTCCAATTTCTTTTATGAAATACTCGAAGAACGTTATATTGACCTGATGAGTCGTACTATAAGAAAATTCTTCGGCGAAGGTGTCAACTTGGGCTACATGGTAGTAGTTGATGCAGGCGCAAAGAAGAATGACGGTAGTATATCAGAACAGTCGGCCAATAATACGGTATTGCCTACTGCAAAAGCAAGTAAAGACGAGAATAAATCGCCTTCTTTAGTAAAGTCGCTCGAATCTCATCTCATACCTCAATACAACTTTGATAATTTTGTTGAAGGCTCAAGCAATAAGTTTTCTCGCAGTATTGCCGAAGAAGTTGCTAAGAAGCCAGCAGGAACTCCTTTCAATCCATTCTTTATATATGGTCCTTCTGGCGTTGGTAAGACACATTTAGTTAATGCAATCGGTTTGAGAATAAAAGAGCTATATCCAGAGATGAGAGTACTTTATATTTCAGCTCATCTCTTCAAGGTTCAATACATGGATGCAGCAGCATCAAACAAAGTACCTGATTTCATCCATTTCTATCAGACCATCGATACATTAATAATAGATGATATCCAAGAGATAGCTGGTGTTGAAAAGACGCAGAACACCTTATTTCATATTTTCAACCATCTATACAGAAACAGGAAGCAATTAATATTCACCTCAGATCGTTCGCCGATATTGCTACAAGGTTTTTCTGACCGCCTGATGACACGAATGAAATGTGGAATCGTAGCCGAATTGGAGAAGCCGACTGCAGAATTGAGAAAAAATATCCTTCGCCGTAAGATTTATCGTGATGGCTTACAATTTCCTGACGATGTAATTGATTTTATTGGTGAGAATGTATCCGACAGCGTTAGAGAGCTAGAAGGCATTATCAATTCTATCATGGCCCATTCTACTGTTTATAATAAGGATATAGACTTAGCATTGGCTAAACAAATCGTGAAGAAAGTTGTTCGTTACGAAAGAAAGACAATCAATGTTGACGATATCGTAAAGACTGTATGCAAGCATTACGGATTAGAACTTTCTGCCATTCATGCCAGAACTCGAAAGAGTGAAGTAGTGCTGGCACGCCAAGTTGCAATGTTCCTAACAAAGAAATACACTGATTATTCTACTTCAAAGATTGGGCAACTCATAGGTAATAAGAATCATGCTACAGTGATTTATGCCTTCCGCACAATCAATGGACAAATCGATGTGGATAAAACCTTTCGGACTGAAATAGAAGAATTAGAAAAATCATTAGAGGCTACTACTGCATAGCCAGTTCTGCCCCTAATACTTGTTTTTATAATTACACACTAATTAAGGGCGTTCTTAGTAAGAACGCCCTTTACTATACCTTTCAAAAACACGTTATTAACATGATAAGTCCATAGATTTAAAAGAAGTTCTGCTTCCTTAATACTTTCAGCATATTATCAGACATTAGAACATTATCTTTTTTTGTATAGCGGATATCAGTAAATACTTGGGCAAGTGTCTCTTTATTGTTCTCCATTACAAACTGAATGTTCTCTGGTAAGGCTTCCTTCTCCTTATATAATGTATCTATATCATCTCCGGAATAATTATGATATACTTCTTCGTGAATCAAGCCCGAAGCCGGAAGCCGATCTTGCTGGGGAGGATTCTCGGCAGGATAGCCAACAGTGAGAGTAGTGACAGGGAATACAAGTTCTGGCAACTGTAGAATATCAATAATCTGTTGGGGGTTATAAGTGGTAGTGCCCAAATAGCAAATTCCCATTCCTGCTTCTTCGGCAAGAAGACTAAAACTCTGGGCTACCAGCAGTGCATCAATAGATGCATTATAGAAAGACATCAGATTATCATAACCAGGCTCGGCCTTACGTTGTCTGCACCATAGAGAAGCCCGATTAAAATCGGCACAAAAAGTGAGTACAACGGGTGCATTCATCACCATAGGTTGATTAAAATGGGCAGGAGATAGTTTTTGCTTCATCTTTTCATCACGAGTGACGACGACACTATATAGCTGCATACCACCCATTGTAGAAGAACGGAAAGATTCTTCTAATAATCGGTTTAACAACTCCGAAGGTATATCCTTATCTGAGTATTTTCTAATTGTTTTTCTATTATTCAACATAATATTATCTTTTTTATTCAACTTTTCAGATACAAAGTAAATACAAAATTTTCATTTTTGTTCATCCAATCAAATATTTAATTTCCATTTTGGAAAACTTTTAAGAATCGATAAAAACGTAACATATTAATAATCAACATACTTTTATTTGCTTTTGGAAAACTTTAAAATTGTTGATAACTTATTTGATTATTTCTTTGATAATTCGAAAAACATTACTAGTTTTGTTGTCGCAATCAAATATAAAACTCTTCAAACTTCTCCTATTTAATTTATTAATAGGTAATTATTATGTCTGACGAATCAAAGAACAAGCCTACATATTCTTATGATGAGGCTTATGAAGCATCCTTGAATTATTTTCAAGGAGACGAATTGGCTGCTCGTGTTTGGCTGAACAAGTATGCCATGAAAGACTCTTTCGGAAATATCTTCGAAAAATCGCCGATAGATATGCATTGGCGATTGGCTAATGAAATAGCCCGAATAGAATCTAAGTACCCGAATGCACTAAGTGCAGAACAAGTTTTTGAATTGCTTGATCATTTCAAATACATTGTTCCTGCCGGCAGTCCGATGACAGGTATCGGCAACAACCATCAGGTGGCGTCTTTATCCAATTGCTTCGTTATCGGAGTAGATGGTAACGCTGATTCTTACGGAGCAATTATTAAAATAGATGAGGAACAGGTACAGTTGATGAAGCGCCGTGGTGGTGTTGGTCACGACCTATCCCATATTCGTCCAAAAGGCTCTCCCGTAAAGAACTCTGCTCTGACTTCTACAGGATTAGTTCCGTTTATGGAACGATATTCCAATTCGACTAGAGAAGTTGCACAAGACGGCCGACGTGGTGCTCTTATGCTATCTGTATCTATCAAGCACCCGGATTCTGAAGCATTCATCGATGCAAAGATGACCGAAGGAAAAGTTACTGGCGCAAATGTATCAGTTCGTATCAACGACGATTTCATGAACTCCGTTATCAATGACACTCCTTTCGTACAGCAGTATCCTGTAGATTCAGACAGCCCTAAATATCAGAAAGAAATCAATGCCAAATTACTTTGGAAGAAGATTATCCACAATGCATGGAAATCTGCCGAACCAGGAATACTCTTTTGGGATACAATTATCAGAGAATCTGTTCCTGATTGCTATGCAGATCTAGGATTCCGTACCATATCGACCAATCCCTGTGGAGAAATTCCTCTGTGTCCTTACGACTCATGCCGTCTGCTAGCCATTAATCTTTATTCGTATGTAGTAAATCCATTCAAGAAGGATGCTTACTTCGATTTTGATTTGTTCAAAAAGCATGCAGCCATCGCCCAAAAGATAATGGATGATATTATTGATTTAGAGCTAGAGAAGATTGAACAAATACTGAAGAAAATTGATTCTGACCCAGAAGATGAAGAAACAAAGATGACCGAAAGACGTCTTTGGGAGAAGATTTATAAAAAGAGTAATATGGGACGCCGTACAGGCGTTGGTATTACTGCCGAAGGAGATATGCTTGCCGCATTGAACTATCGTTATGGGACAGACGAAGCAACAAATTTCTCAGAAAGCGTTCACAAGACATTAGCTTTGGCTGCTTACCGTTCTTCGGCTATGATGGCTAAAGATAGAGGAGCTTTTGCTATTTATGATGCAAAACGAGAAGAGAATAATCCTTTTATCAACCGTTTGAAAGACGCCGACCCCGAACTTTACGATTTGATGCTGAAATATGGTCGTCGCAATATTGCTTGTCTCACTATTGCTCCTACCGGAACAACCAGCTTGATGACACAGACTACATCAGGTATCGAACCGGTATTTCTTCCTGTCTACAAACGTCGCCGCAAGGTTAATCCAAATGACGTGAATGTCCATATCGACTTTGTTGACGGAACAGGTGATGCATTCGAAGAATATATCGTATTCCATCCAAAATTTGTGACTTGGATGGAGTCGCAAGGATTGAATCCTGCCAAACATTTCACACAAGAAGAAATTGACGAACTAGTAGCGAAATCACCATATTATAAAGCGACCTCAAATGATGTAGACTGGATGAAGAAAGTCGATATGCAAGGACGCATCCAAAAGTGGGTTGATCACTCCATCAGTGTTACTATCAATCTTCCTGGCGATACGACAGAAGAACTTGTAGACAAGCTCTATATCGAAGCGTGGAAGTCAGGTTGCAAAGGATGCACTGTCTACCGAGACGGTTCTCGTGACGGTGTTTTGATTGCAGCTTCTTCAGATAAGAAAGACGAACTTCCTCCATGTAAGCCACCAGTAGTAGTCGAAGAACGTCCGAGAATATTGGATTGCGAAGTTGTTCGTTTCCAAAATAATAAAGAGAAATGGGTAGCCTTTGTAGGACTGCTTGATGGTCGTCCATACGAAATCTTTACCGGACTTCAAGATGATGATGAAGGTATATCACTTCCAAAGAGTGTGACCCATGGTCATATTATCAAGAACGTTGACGAACACGGCAACAAACGTTACGACTTCCAATTCGAGAACAAGAGAGGTTATAAAACAACAGTCGAAGGACTCTCCGAGAAATTCAATAAGGAATATTGGAATTATGCTAAGCTGATATCCGGTGTCATCCGCTACCGTATGCCTATCGAGAACGTCATCAAACTAGTCAGCCAGCTACAACTTGACAGTGAGAATATCAATACTTGGAAGAATGGTGTAGAACGTGCATTGAAGAAATATGTTTCGGACGGCACAGCTGTTAAAGGCAAGAAATGCCCTAACTGCGGCAATGAAACACTTATCTATCAAGAAGGCTGCCTCATCTGTACATCTTGTGGCGCATCACGTTGTGGTTAATCAACAAGAAAATTAACTTTCATATATGAGTTGGGACATATCGAATATCGATATGCTCCAACTTTTTTTTGTCTGTTGCACTAATATCGTTTATTTTCTTTATTTTTGCATCAAAAGAATAAAGATGGAATTTCCTTCTTTGCACAACCACTATTTAGAAATCATTAATTATGAAAATTGCTATATTCGGAAACTGTTTTCAATCTCATAAGTCATCATCTGCAGAACAACTATTCTACTTATTAAATAAGATTCAGGCAGAGGTAACAATATGTCGCACCTATTATGACTTTCTGAAAGGAGAAGACAGTTTTAAATTACCAACAAATGTAACAACATTCGAAAATAGTGATTTTGATGCCGATATGGTCATCAGCCTTGGCGGTGACGGTACTTTTCTGAGTGCGGCAAGTAGAGTTGGCGACAAAGGTATACCAATTTTAGGCATTAATACCGGCAGGCTAGGTTTTCTATCGGACATATCACCCGACGAGCTCGAAGACACGTTCGAAGAGATACTAAACCATCATTATAAAGTAGAAGAGCGAAGCGTACTTCAACTCATTTCGGACGAGCCAAAACTCCAGGAAGAACCGTTCGCCCTCAATGAAATAGCAGTAATGAAGCATGATAGTTCATCAATGATAAGTATTTATACAACTGTCAACGGAGCCTACCTCCACACCTATCAAGCCGATGGACTAATCGTAGCCACTCCCACCGGATCTACGGCTTATTCTCTCAGCGTGGGCGGTCCTATTATGGTGCCTCACTCTAACACTATCGCCCTCACTCCTATTGCTCCCCATAGCCTCAATGTTCGTCCATTGGTGATGCGTGATGATTGGGAGATATCATTACGAGTAGAGAGCAGGAGCCATAATTATCTGGTAGCTATAGATGGCCGCAGCGTTTCTTGCAAAGAAGGCATACAGCTCACCATTCGTCGCGCTCCATACTCTATTAAGGTAGTGAAGCGCTACAATCATGTTTTCTTTAATACTTTACGTCAGAAATTGATGTGGGGTGCCGATAAGCGGCAACAATGATATTCTACTTCATCGTAAGAGAAGAAGAACCGATCATTGAATTGCCAGCAAAGATTTCAACTCTGTAAGAACCTGGATACAAGAATTCATTAACATCCCAATATACAGTTACAGGGAGTTCCTCTCCACGATATTCTACCGTCTTTTTAATAGAATAAGGTATCTGACGATTTTCAAACTTAAATGTATCGCCATTGCCTAGTATACTGTTATCAGGCTTTGTTATTCTTACATATAATGTTCGAACTCCTGGTTCGGCAGTAATATTCTTCACGATATTAAAGCCAATAGCAAACTTGACACAATCCTTCACTTTTTTGGCAGTCTTACCACGTTTGTTTTTAGCTTCTATCCACACATTCGAAGCATCAAGTTGAGCCGCGAGCGTCACTTTCTCGCTCAGGCTGCGCTTTTCTTCCGATAAATCGTTTATCTGATGCGAAGCTGCATCATATTTAGCAGAAATATCATTGATTTGAGCACGCTGCTTGGCAGTGAGCTGATTGAGAGAATCTATCTGATTAATGTAGCTCACCATGACACGACGCATAGTAGCCAACTCGTTACGAAGTCTGCGTATCTCGGTTGCATTGGTACTTTTCACCGATCTTAATTCTTCGAGCAAGCGCTGACTCTTCATCTGCTCTTTATCGAGCAGAGAAGCCAGAGAATCATTCTTGACCGTTGTCTTTATCTCATCATATTGCTTAGAGAAACGATAATATTCATTCTCCAAATCGTTCTTTTCCAATTGGAACTCTTGATTGAGTGAATAATTCGCCTTCTTCTCTTTCATCAACATATAAGTTACATAACCAATTGCTGAAAGCAGCAAAATGATACAAACCGATACAATAATTGTTCTCTTCTTCATCTCTTTAAAATTAATACGGATGCAAAAATAGTCATTTTCAACTAAATAGTACAAAACGCGCTGATATAAATTTATAGTTTAACTAATTTTATTAAGGAATAATTTCTTTAATTGAGCCATTATACTACCTTTGTCGTATTAAACAAAGCAAAGTATTTATCGAAATTTTTTAATAATAAAATTATTATGTCTAAAGTAACCGTAGTAGGCGCAGGTAACGTAGGTGCTACTGTAGCCAATGTTCTCATCTTCCACGAAGTGGCTGACGAAGTTGTTATGCTTGATGTTAAGCAAGGTGTATCAGAAGGTAAAGCAATGGATATGAATCAGACAGCTCAATCTTTGGGATTTGATACCAAAGTTGTAGGTTGTACAAATGATTATGCCCAGACAGCTAATTCTGATGTTGTTGTTATTACTTCAGGTATTCCTCGCAAACCGGGTATGACTCGTGAAGAGTTGATCGGTGTTAATGCAGGTATCGTTAAATCGGTAGCAGAAAATATCTTGAAATTCTCTCCTAATGCTATTTTGGTTGTTATTTCCAACCCAATGGATACAATGACATACTTGGCACTCAAATCTCTCGGTTTACCAAAGAACCGTGTTATCGGCATGGGTGGTATGCTCGATAGCTCTCGTTTCAAATATTTCTTGTCTCAGAAGCTGGGTTGCAACGCCAACGAAGTAGACGGTATGGTTATTGGTGGTCATGGTGATAAGACTATGATTCCTTTAACACGTTTGGCTTCTTACAAAGGTATGCCAGTTAGTTCTTTGATGAGCAAAGAAGACTTAGATAAAGTTGCTGCCGACACAATGGTAGGTGGTGCAACTCTTACAGGTCTGCTTGGAACTTCTGCTTGGTATGCACCAGGTGCAAGTGGAGCATACGTTGTAGAATCTATTATCCACGATCAAAAGAAGATGGTTCCTTGCTCTGTATATCTTGAAGGAGAATACGGTCAGAGCGATATCTGCATCGGTGTTCCTGTTATTCTTGGCAAGAACGGTATCGAGAAGATTGTAGAACTCGACCTGAACGAAGAAGAAAAAGCTAAGTTTGCTGCCAGCGCTGACGCTGTTCGCGGAACTAACGCTCACCTTGGTGACGCTTTGAAATAAGCAATACATTTTTCAATCATAATAAGCGGGAGGCAAAATATTGTCTTCCGCTTTCTTTTTTCCTAATACATCAGATACAAATTTTCGTCTTTATCTTTTCACAAATTCTTCTTGATGTTTCTCGAGAATCATAAAGACAAATCAATTGGAATATAAAGACAAAAATTCTAAGACATCCATACGATTTTTATTGATGAATCTGTACATTGTAGCTATACAACAAATAATAAAAAAGTGGTTGAAATTATTCCTTTCAACCACTTAAAAGCTCCTAAAACAAATCATTTTGCCTAAAATTTACAGAAGTCGTTATCTTTAATGAACAATGGAAGAGATCATTTATACCGCATAATATATCAACTTCTGCCAAACATTACCTATTATATCTAATTAACCCAAAACGTCTTTTTTACCTTACCATCTAATATTCTTCTTATTTGTTGATACTAAAGTATAATTTATTATTCAAATAACCTAAAATTACCGATTTACAAATCGATATACAAATTATAAATGATTGATTTTCAACATACTTTATTTATAAGAAAAAGAGTCCGTAATATAAAAATGCTCTATATTACGGATTTTATAAGATGTTATACATTTCATTTTTCTGATGAAATGCTTCAATAATTCTAATATTATTCAGCGTTCTTCAACAGAAATTGCTTGAAATCGGCAAACTTAGAAGAAAGAAGTACACTTTGTTTTGTTCCTGCCATAAAGGCTTTCAGCCTTTCAGGTATTTCAACTTTCTCTCCTATAATTGGTTCTATCGTCTGCAAGAATTTGGCAGGATGAGCAGTTTCGATGAAGAAACCTATTTCTCCCGATTTCAATCCTTCGGTAAGTGCACGATAACCACAAGCACCATGTGGGTCGAGTAGATAATGATATTTGCGCCAAGTGTTTCTTACTGTCTCGATAATATCATCATCGGTATAGGTAGCACCAGATATATCATTGACAATTTCGGCATGAGAGTGATGATACAGATCAAGAACGCGAGCAAAATTGCTTGGATCACCAACATCCATTGCGTTTGCCAAAGTAGGTATGGATGGACGAGGATTGTATTCGCCGGTCTGTAGGTATTGATAAAAGATATCATTCCGATTATTGGCAGCTATAAAACGGCTGATGGGCAGCCCCATTCGTTTGCCGAATAGCGCGGCAGTGATATTTCCAAAGTTACCACTTGGAACGCAAGCCACAACATGATCGGCTTTATCCAATTTCTTGAGTTGGGCATATCCATAAAAATAATAAAATGCCTGCGGAAGGAAACGTGCCACATTAATAGAATTGGCAGAAGTAAGCGTCAGTTGCTTGTTCAGTTCGGCATCCATGAAAGCAGATTTCACCAGAGCCTGACAATCATCAAAATTTCCATCCACCTCTATCGCAGTTATATTCTGTCCAAGGGTAGTAAACTGTTTTTCTTGAATCTCGCTCACTTTTCCTTTGGGATAGAGTACAAAGACGTGTATGCCGTCTACTCCAAGAAAACCGTTGGCTACAGCACTACCAGTATCACCTGAAGTAGCGACCAATACATTAACCCTACTTTTTCCTTCTTTCTTGATGAAAAAAGACAAAAGCCGAGCCATAAAGCGGGCACCAACATCTTTGAAAGCCAGTGTTGGACCATGAAAGAGTTCGAGTGAATAGATATTTTCGCTCACCGGCATCAATGGAGCATCGAAACAAAGCGTATCGTATACAATCTGCTTCAAAGTAGCGGCAGGTATATCTTCACCGAAGAAAGCATCGGCTACCCTATAAGATATCTCTTGAAAAGAAAGTCCGGCTATCTCTTCGTAGAACGATGCAGGCAACGTTTTGATTTGCTGTGGCATAAACAATCCACGGTCGGATGCCAACCCTTTGACTACTGCTTCTTCAAGAGAAGCTAGTTCTGCTTTTGCGTTTGTGCTATAATATTTCATTGTTCTTTCATAAATTGGTTGATAAATTCGTTTTCCTTCAACAAGCCATATACTCCGTTGCAAGCATCAACTTCATCGAAATGCTGAACCTCGTCGGGCTCGAGACCCTTATACCATATTAAAAAAGGAATAGGTTCGGCGGTATGAGTACGAAGTTTGCAAGGCGTAGGATGGTCGGGCAGAACGGCTATTGACACCTTCTCGTCCCAATCTTTCACGGCCTCATAAATCGGACCAACGATACGGCTATCCAGATTTTCTATTGTTTTCAGTTTTAAAGGAATGTCTCCCTCATGACCAGCCTCATCGCTTGCCTCGATATGAAGATAAACAAAATCTTCTTGTTTCAAAGCTTCGATAGCAGCTGCTGCTTTCCCTTCGTAATTGGTATTATAAAGACCAGTAGCACCTTCTACATGGATTCTTCTTAGTCCAGCATAATATCCGATACCATTAATCAAGTCGACAGCCGAGATGACGCTACCTTGTTTTACTTGAGGGAATACTTCGTTGAATGGTTCCATGTTGGGGCGATTGCCTGGCGACCAAGGCCAAATGCTATTGGCCGGATCTTTTCCTTCGCTCATCCTCTTCAGATTCAAAGGATGATTTTTGAGCAATTCCTGCGATTTCATAATCAGCTCGTTAATCAAATCTGCAGTAGGTTTTGCTTCCGGCACAAGAGGTTTCACCATCAACGGACGAAACGGTTTGAGAGGCACATCGTGAGGCGGAGTACATTCGATACGTTTGTCGCCACCTTTGATAACTAGCAAATGCCGATATTGAACACCGGTATAAAAATGAATATTCTCATTACCCAACTTCTCTTGCAAATACTTGACCAAGACATCAGCTTCTTGTGTTGTGATATGTCCCGCCGAATGATTCTTGATGAGTTCGCCATCGATACAAATGATATTGCATCGCATTGCCATATCATCGGGAGCCAGTTCGACACCTATATTGGCAGCTTCGAGCGGTCCGCGTCCTTCATAAACTTTAGGGAGATTATAACCCAAGATAGATAGGTTGGCGACTTCGCTTCCAGGATGAAAACCTTCTGCAACAGTCATCAGACGGCCATTGCGTCCCATTTTTGCCAGTTTGTCCATATATGGAGTATGAGCATACTGCAACAAAGTTTTATTTTCTAACGATTCTACTGGCCAGTCGGCCATACCATCGCCTAGTATAATAATGTGTTTCATAATCTAAACGTTTGCAATACTCATAATATCAGCAAAGACACCGGCAGCTGTCACTCCGGCACCAGCACCGTACCCTTGAATCATCATCGGATATTCATGGTAACGCTGAGTAGTAAGCAATATGATATTATTACTTCCCTCCAAAGCATAGAATGGAGAATTGACGCCTACTTCTTGAAGTCCGACAGACGCCTTGCCATTTTCGAAAGTCGCGATAAAGCGCCAATGTTTATGTTGGGCTTCCAAAACCTGGCGACGAGCTTCGAAATCGGCATCCAAAGAAGGAACCCTCTGCCAGAATTCTTCTAAAGAACCTTTGAAGAAACTCTCGGGAACAAAAAGATGCTTTTCTATATCATCGAATTCTAAACGATAGCCTGCCTCGCGAGAGAGAATAAGTAATTTACGAATCACATCCTTACCGCTTAAATCTATTCTCGGGTCCGGCTCCGAATAATGTTCTTTCTGAGCCATCTCTATCGTTTTGCTAAAGGGAGTATCGGCACTTATCTTGTTGAAGATATAATTGAGCGTTCCAGAAAGAACAGCTTCAATCTTCAATATCTTATCACCGCTATGAATCAAGTCGTTTATCGTATTAATAATAGGTAGACCGGCACCTACATTTGTCTCAAAGAGAAATTTGACACCACGAAAGCGAGCGATCTTTTTCAGTTCGGCATAATTTTCGTAGGCTGAAGAGGCGGCGATCTTATTGGCAGCCACCACTGATATATTATGTTCTAGAAAATCTTTATACAATCCGGCAACAGCAGGACTTGCAGTGCAATCCACAAAAACAGAATTAAAGATATTCATACCAATTACCCCGTCACGAATAGCTTCTGTAGAACTCGGTTCACCTTTTTCTTCTAGTTCAGCTTCGAAATTATTCAAATCAATTCCTTGACGAGTAAACAGTACATGACGAGAATCAGTAATACCCACTACATTGAGACGTAATCCATTTTCTGACATCAGTTTCTGCTGTTGCCGACTAATCTGTTTAATAAGACTTCCACCAACAGTGCCATGTCCGCAAACAAAGATATTGAGAACCTGGTATTCAGACAAGAAGAAAGAATCGTGGATAACATTAAGAGATTTGCGAAGCTGCTTCGAATTGACAACAAAAGATATATTGGTTTCCGATGCACCCTGAGCACAAGCAATTACATTAATACCATCTCGTCCCAATGTCCCGAACAATTTTCCTGCTATACCAGGCGTATGTTTCATGTGTTCACCAACAATAGCTACGGTTGCCAGATTCTTTTCTGCCTGAATAGGAGATATTTCGCCAATTTCTATTTCTTTAGAAAATTCTTCGTTCAGCACCTGACAAGCCAAGTCGGCATCAGCATTTCTTACACCGATAGATGTACTGTTCTCTGAAGAAGCCTGCGAAACAAGGAAGACACTGATGCCACTCTTTGCCAATTCTCTGAATATGCGATGATTGACACCAATCACACCAACCATACCCAAACCTTGAACAGTAATCAAAGCTGTATCGTTGATAGAAGAAATACCTTTAATCGCTTTCCCTTCCGGACTGCTAACCGTCTGTTTGATGATAGTTCCGGTAGCCTCAGGATTAAAAGTATTCTTTACGAATATCGGAATATTCTTATGACACACCGGATAAATAGTAGGAGGATAAACCACCTTAGCACCAAAGTTACACAACTCAGTTGCCTCAACGTATGTCAGTTCTTTAATAGTATAAGCCGAAGAGATAACACGAGGGTCGGCAGTCATGAAGCCATCAACATCAGTCCATATTTCCAAACGTTCGGCACCAAGTTCGGCAGCAATTATAGCAGCTGTATAGTCAGAACCGCCACGTCCTAGGTTGGTTATCTCACCGGTATGCTTATCGGTTGAGATAAAACCGGGAGCAACAGCCACCTGCGGCATATTCTCGAAAGCTTTCTTTACTAATGAGTTTGTGAGTTCTTTATCCAAGAAATGCTTGGAATGTTTGTATTCTGTTTTTATAAAATCACGAGAATCATAATGCCGAGCACCAGGTATCAGAGTTGTAACAATTAGAGAAGAGATGCGTTCGCCATAACTAACAATAGTATTGGATGTCTTTTCAGATAAATCCCTGATGAGATAGAGACCATGATAAATACCATTCAACTCATTAAGCAAAGCCTCAACTTGACGACTAAGTGCATTACGTTCTACCCCTTCGGGAATAACTTGAGAAATCATATCACGATGCCGAGCTATAATCTCATCAAACATATCTTGGTATGAAGCATCACCCTGAGAAGCTATTTTGGATGTTTGTATCAACTTGTCTGTTATCCCACCTAAAGCAGAAACGACAACAACAACCGGTTTTTGAGCGGCTTCAACTATTTGTTTTACATTTAATATACTTTTTACGGAACCTACTGAAGTTCCACCGAATTTCATTACAATCATAACGAATCTATTTATCGTACCCGTTTCGATGCATTATCCTTATCAAAAGACGAAAACGAGCGAAAATATTAATGTGAATAAAAAAAGAAATTTGAAAAATAAATTTCGCTTACCCTTGTAAGCGTGAATCACGTAGATACACATATACCATCTTTAACCCCTAAGGGTCATACCCATTGTCATCATTGTAGTGACTGTGCCAGTCATCATGGTAGTGACAGTATGTAGATAGTAAATTGATAACATTCTAATTTATTTTCTTTTTGATGCGACAAAGGTAAGAATAATTTTATTTATTCTATCATAATAATAGCATTTTTTGAAATATTTTATCATAAAGCATTATTATTAAAATATTTTGCAGATTTACCTATCAAAATGTCACTTATATTATTATATTCATTATCTTTGCAACATCTAATAATAGCAAAATGGCACATGGACAATAAAAACACATCCATATTACTAATCTATACCGGTGGTACTATCGGTATGATTGAGAATGCGCAGACCGGCGCTTTAGAAAATTTCAACTTTGATCAATTACAAAAACATGTACCAGAATTGAAATCATTGGGATATCCCATTAAATCAGTTCAATTTGAACAACCAGTTGATTCATCAGACATCAATCCTGATGCCTGGAGAAAAATCGTACACATCATTTCAGACAATTACGACCGTTACAGCGGATTTGTAATTCTTCACGGCACTGATACTATGGCATATACGGCTTCTGCTCTCAGCTTTATGCTCGAATGGTTAGCAAAACCCGTCATTCTCACCGGTTCACAACTTCCTATCGGTAAAGTGCGCACTGATGGCAAGGAGAATCTGATGACAAGTATCGAAATTGCTGCAGCTCATGACGATAAAGGCAATCCGATAGTACCTGAAGTCTGTATCTTCTTCGAGAGTCACTTGATGCGTGGCAACCGTACTACAAAGATTAATGCAGAAAACTTTAATGCTTTCCGCTCCTATAATTATCCTTTCTTGGCTGAAGCAGGCATACATATCAGGTTTTCATCACATTATTGTCGAAAAATATCATCTACCGAATTGAAACCTCATTACTTTCTTGATACCAATGTGGCTATTTTAAAATTATTCCCAGGCATTCAGAAGAATGTAGTAGAAACAATGTTCTCCATATCGGGTCTTAAAGGATTGGTTCTTGAAACATTTGGTTCAGGCAATGCTCCTCACGAGCCATGGCTTGTTCAAGCCATCTGCAAAGCAAGTAGAAAAGGAATTGTTGTTGTTAATGTCACACAGTGTTTAGGTGGAACAGTCGACATGTCGAAATATGAAACAGGTTTTCAACTGATACAATCAGGCTGTGCCACTGGATATGATTTGACGACCGAATCGGCACTCACTAAACTGATGTTTTTATTGGGGCATGGTTATTCTCCAGAAGAAGTACGCGAAAGAATGGAACATTCTATTGCAGGAGAAATAACAAAAGAGTAAAATCTGCAACCGATAACTTTTTTCGAACAAATGTATCGATTATTCAATATATTTTTATAATTTTATCGCCAAGTTATAAAAATATATCGAGGCTTTGATTATCCTTAATACGATAATTAAGGCCAAATATTAATCGGTTACATATGTCAAAGATTACAATATTTTTCAGTCATTTGAAAGAAAGATTGGACGGGAGGAATATTCAAATCAATTCCGAAGAGAAGCATACTTGTTTGAATTGCGGTACTGAATATATCGGTAATTACTGCAACCGTTGCGGCCAGACAGACAATATAGATAAGATTAAAGGTCGTTCGGTCATCCGACAATTATTTATGGCCTTTTTCAGTATCGATTCCAATTTCTTTTATAGCCTTTTTTCATTGTATTCTTTTCCCGGTGAATATATTGGTGGTTTTTTAAAAGGTAAACGTTCAGGACGGATCAGACCCGTCGAACTATTAGTTATCTTATGTGCCATATATGCTTTTCTTATTACACTATTTCCGCAACAAGAAACTAGTATTTTCACTTTTGATAGCCCGAATACGATTAATCTGATTAAGAGCAGACTGATTGCGAAAATGGGGTCTTTCTATCAATCTTCTAGCTATATTGTACTCAAAAATATGGCGTTATTTTTCAAAGACAATTTTATATTTCTTCAAATCGCCAATCTACCTATTTATTCAATAGCAACTTGGTGGGCATTTGGTTCTACTAACAAAGTCAATCACTACAAGTTCAATTTGGCAGAGATTATTGTCATCCGCATTTATATTTCTTGCATGCTGTTGGTCGTCAACTGCCTTTGGATAAACATGGATAACAATAATTCCATCATCGTAGATTTCATTATAAATTATTGGACCTTCTTAGAATTATATGGGAAAGGGAAAATCAATACTTTTTTGCGAGTAATGCTCTTCTATTTTTACTCGATAGTCATCGGTCTCTCCTTAATAATTCTAGGTCTCACGCTCCTCATTATTATTGCAGAAATATAATATAAAAATAATTTATGCTATCTTTGCAACATAATATAATATTATGCCAAAAGAGAAAACAGTCTATGTTTGTAGCAACTGCGGACAAGAGTCTCCGAAGTGGGTAGGCAAATGCCCTACCTGCGGAGAATGGAATACTTACGTTGAGCAAGTTGTTCGCAAAGAATCGGGTCCAAAACGAGTTTCTACTGGCATGGAGTCGATTAAGTCAAAACCAATATCACTAGTTGAGATAGAGACTAAAGACGACCCACGGATCGACATGCACGACGGAGAGTTGAACCGTGTTCTTGGTGGCGGACTTGTTCCAGGTTCTTTAGTTCTTATCGGTGGAGAGCCGGGGATTGGTAAATCAACACTCGTATTACAAACCGTAATGAAAATGCCCGAAAAACGTATACTATATGTTTCGGGAGAAGAGAGTGCCAACCAACTTAAACTACGCGCCAACCGATTGACAGACGGAGCAGGAGATTGCCTCATTCTCTGTGAGACTTCGCTCGAAGAGATTTATACTCATATCAAAAACACCAAACCCGATATTGTTGTTATCGACTCCATTCAGACGATTTCGACAGAAATAATAGATTCATCACCCGGCAGTTTGTCGCAAGTCCGCGAATGTGCTGTTTCTATTTTGAAATTTGCTAAAGAGACACATACTGCAGTCATTCTGATAGGACATATTAATAAGGAGGGAAGTATTGCCGGTCCTAAAGTATTAGAACATATCGTCGATACCGTACTTCAGTTCGAAGGCGACCAACACTATATGTACCGCATTCTTCGGAGTATCAAGAACCGTTTTGGCAGTACATCAGAACTGGGTATCTACGAAATGCGGCAGAATGGATTACGTGAGGTGAGCAATCCTTCCGAGTTGCTGCTTTCCGAAGGGCACGAAGAAATGAGTGGTGTAGCCATCGCTTCGGCAATAGATGGTGTACGACCTTTTCTGATAGAGACACAAGCCTTAGTCAGTTCCGCTGTCTACGGATATCCACAACACCTGGCTACAGGATTCGACCTTCGTCGAATGAACATGCTGCTTGCTGTACTCGAAAAACGAGTTGGCTTCAAACTGGCTCAAAAAGATGTTTTTCTCAATATTGCCGGTGGTCTACGAGTAAACGATCCTGCTATCGATCTTGCCGTACTGAGTGCTATACTTTCATCCAATATGGATGCTGCTATCGAGCGACAAGTCTGCATGGCAGGCGAGGTAGGACTTTCGGGCGAGATTCGTCCCGTAAACCGTATTGAACAACGTATCGGTGAAGCCGAGAAATTGGGATTCAAGCACTTCGTTCTTCCACACAACAACATGCAAAACATCAGTAAAGATAAGTTTAAAATAGAATTAGTTCCCGTCAAGAAAGTAGAAGAAGCTTTCCGCTTTTTATTCGGGTAAATCACGACAGAATGATACAAGAATATCAACTTAGAGTACCACCCGAGATCGCAGCCGACAGTGACCGTCTGAAGAAGTATCTATCTAAAGAGAAAGGATTGTCGGCAAAAGACATCAATGCGACGCGGATATTGAAGCGTAGCATCGATGCCCGTCAGCGAACTATATTTGTCAACTTGAAGGTCCGTGTCTATCTCAACGAGAAACCTTCGGAAGATGAATTCGAATATACCATATATAATAATGTAGAAGGCAAGCCTCAAGTCATCGTTGTCGGTGCCGGTCCTGGTGGACTATTTGCCGCTTTACATCTTATAGAACTGGGTCTACGCCCTGTCGTTGTAGAGCGAGGCAAAGACGTTCACGAACGAAAGAAAGATATTGCACTAATAAGCACCCAGCAAACTGTAGATTCCGAATCGAATTATTCGTTTGGCGAAGGCGGTGCCGGAGCCTATTCGGATGGTAAACTCTATACCCGCAGCAAGAAACGTGGCAATGTCGATAAGATTCTGAATGTGTTCTGCCAGCATGGTGCTTCAACGTCTATCTTGATAGATGCCCATCCTCATATAGGGACAGATAAATTGCCTCGAGTAATCGAGAATATGAGGAATACAATTATCAATTGTGGCGGTGAAGTTCATTTTCAAACCAAGATGACCGATCTTCTTATCAAGGAAGAGAAAGTTGTCGGCATAGAGACAGCCGATGGACGCCAATGGATGGGTCCAGTCATTCTGGCTACCGGACATTCGGCACGAGATGTCTACCGTTGGCTATCTGCTCATCATGTAGCGATAGAAGCCAAAGGCCTTGCAGTAGGAGTACGACTGGAACATCCATCATTGCTTATCGATCAGATTCAATACCATAATAAAGAAGGCCGCGGAGCTTATCTGCCCGCTGCCGAATACAGCTTCGTCACTCAAGTGAACGGACGAGGAGTATATAGTTTCTGCATGTGCCCCGGAGGATTTGTCGTGCCGGCAGCCAGTGGACCACAACAGGTGGTTGTGAATGGTATGTCGCCTTCCTCTCGTGGTTCGCGTTGGAGCAATTCGGGCATGGTGGTCGAAGTGCATCCCGAAGATATACCCGCCATGAAGATAGCTAGTGATTCGGACGAACCAGTTGCACACGAGTTACAAGTGATGCATTTCCAGGAGCAGCTAGAACGTATCTGTTGGCAACAAGGTGGCATGAAACAAACTGCCCCGGCTCAAAGGATGTACGACTTTGTGAAAAAGAAACTCAGCTACGAGCTCCCCGAATCATCCTACAGCGCTGGTTTGGTTTCTTCACCTCTTCACTTCTGGATGCCCGAGTTCATTACTTCACGGCTCAGCGAAGGTTTCAAGATATTCGGTCGAAACAGTCACGGATTTCTCACTAATGAGGCAGTGATGATTGGCGTAGAAACCCGTACTTCCTCTCCAGTAAGGATATTAAGAGACCAAGAAACAATGCAGCATATTGTCTTAGGCGGTCTTTTCCCTTGTGGCGAAGGAGCAGGATATGCCGGAGGTATCGTCTCTGCCGGAATCGATGGCGAACGATGTGCCGAAGCAGCTGCTACATATATTAATAAGGTATAGGGCTTATGGAAGTACCAAAGATGATGAACCTCGAAATTGCGATTGTCGACTCCAACACATTATCATGTATCGGACTTCGACAGATGATTGTCGACATTATGCCGCAGGTCACTGTGCGTTTCTTTAATACGTTCAACGATTTCACCGACGACACCCCCGATATGTTTATCCATCTATTTGTGTCGTTGCAGATTTACATCGAGCACTCTGCTTTCTTTCAACCACGTCGAAAAAGAACGATTGTTCTGGCTGGCGAAGACAACTTCATTCAATTGAAAGACGTCAGGATCATTAATATCCATCTGCCCGAACCGGCACTGATCAAACAGTTGCTTTCTGTTGAGCAAGCCGGTCATCAAAAGCATCCCGATGACAACCGCATTCCACATTGGAATAAGCGAATCCACGACCTCACACCACGAGAAGTTGAAGTACTAGTGATGATAGTTCGCGGTTTTCTCAATAAAGAAATTGCCGAACGACTTCATATCGGACTATCTACCGTCATCACCCACCGAAAGAATATAATAGAGAAACTAGGTACCAAATCGGTATCACGTCTCACCATCTACGCCGTGATGAACGGCTATATAGAAGCTGATAAAATATGAAGATAATCATGGAATTCCAAATTAATTGAGTATTTTTGTAAAAACAATCAAGCCATATATTATGACAAAGTTTGAATTAGAAGAAAAAATCGTCGCTATGCTCAAGACAGTATACGACCCCGAAATACCTGTCAATCTCTATGATTTAGGATTGATTTATAAGATTGATGTGAACGATAAAAACGAAGTGAATATCGATATGACACTGACAGCTCCCAACTGTCCCGCTGCCGATTTCATTGTAGAAGACGTACGACAAAAGGTTGAAACCATAGAAGGTATAACAGCCACCAATATCAATCTAGTGTTCGAACCTATCTGGGATCAGAATATGATGTCGGATGAAGCTAAGCTTGAATTAGGATTCATGTAATATCGAAGAGTAGCAATACTCTCCACGTTCTTTCATACTCTAATGTTATATTGCTTCGGTAATGAAAAAAGTATATTTTCTTTCTGATGCCCATCTCGGTTCGAGAGGTATTCCGCATGGCAGAACTCAAGAACGCCGACTGGTCAATTTCTTAGACAGCATAAAAGATAAGGCAAGTGCCATTTATCTTCTCGGCGACATGTTCGACTTTTGGTATGAATTCAAACTTGTCGTTCCCAAAGGATATACCCGCTTCTTGGGCAAGATATCTGAGCTGACCGACATGGGAGTAGGAGTGCACTTCTTTATTGGCAACCACGACATTTGGTGCGGAGATTATCTAGAGAAAGAATGTGGCATGATTATTCATCGTCAGCCACTGACCTGCGAGATAATGGGAAAGGTATTTGTGATGGCTCATGGCGACGGACTTGGTGATCCCGATCAAAAGTTCGGTCTGCTAAGAGCAATATTTCATAATAAGTTCTTGCAAACCCTCTTCTCTTCACTCCATCCCCGTTGGAGTATAGATTTAGGACTTGCTTGGGCAAAGGCAAGCAGAATAAAGCACAGTAAAGAAGGAGAACCCGTCTATATGGGTGAAGATAAGGAGTATCTGGTACTCTATTCCAAGAATTATCTGATATCACATCCCGATGTCAATTTCTTCATCTTCGGACATCGTCATATCGAACTCGACCTGATGCTTAGCCATTCTGCCAGAATTATCATATTGGGCGATTGGATATCTCATTTCACATACGCCGAATTTGATGGCGAACAACTTTCACTCAATAATTATATAGAAGGAGAAACCATTGTATAGCTTATATAAAATTCAAGGCACAAAAAATGGCTACTCTCACGAGCAACCAATCTTTGTAACCTTAATCTAATACTATGAAAAACACAATGCAAATATAAGTACTTTACTCAAATCTGCAATAGCTACGCCCATTTTTCTACTCATTTATAACAACGTTTAAAGATTGAAATAACGTTGTTAACAAAATGGAAGTGAAATGTTAAAGCAATATTACAATTAACAATTAAAAAGGCCATATTTAACTTAGCCCGATACAAAAAAGCAGTATCTCTTAATTGTTGGTACTATTTGATGATTACCGGTGCAATAGCCTGCGGCATGATACTATCATTCATTATCATAGTACTGTCACCAAGCGCAGTACTATCCCGATGAATAACAAATGAGTTGCGGGCTCTTCCGGTGAGCGTTACAAAAGGATGTATGCTATCTGCCTCGGCACGAGAAATAATACCGCGGATAGCCATCATCCTGGCAATGAGTCGATAGTAATTAGCAAGATACCCTCGCAGCACTATTGCTCCCGTCGTTTTATCCACACCAAAAGAGCTGGTGAAATGTTTGGGCTTTGGTATGAGCGACGCCAGGCAGATACATTCTTCCAATGTCAACTGCTGCGGCAGTTTATTGAAATAAAATTCGGCAGCTTCATGAATACCATAAACATTGGGAGCCCACTCAGCAATATTAAAGTACACTTCAAGCAAACGTTGTTTAGAGGTGATGTGTTCATTCTCTATGAGCCACACAATCAATGCCTCTTCTAGTTTACGAGCGATATTTTTATTTCTATTCAAGAATACGTTCTTTATAATCTGCATCGAAATAGTACTACCGCCACGAGCAAAACGTTTCTTCTGCAAATCGTATATCAAAGCGCTACGAAGCATATCCAAACGGAATCCATGATGTTTGAAGAACGTTCCGTCTTCGCTTTCAAGCACAGCCCATTGCATAATGAGCGGAATGCTATCGAAAGGTGTATAATGTTCCCAAGACGGACCTATTGGGAACGTTCGTACCGGCCTGCCATTATCGTAGGCTGTATACATAAACTCTCGGTTCATTCGAGTCAAATCGGTAGAACCATAATTCACTATTCGGAAATAACGTTGCGACAAATCAGACTCCAGCTTCATAGCATTAAGATTTGCCATATCAAGATCGAGCAAGAAATGGTAGGCAAATTGTCCGGTAGTCCTAAGTCCTTTCAGATTACCGAACAAGCCTGGAGGCAACGAAGCGAAAAGGTCGTTCGAGTTGAACCACGATTTATTCAAAGCCACTTTGAAATGCCATTTATTATTCTTCTCGGCATGAATGTAGGGACTAAAAATAAGTCGGTTGAACTGTGCTATGGTCTGGGCACTATCCAGTTCGAGATAATTAGAACCGATATTTAATGAATAGTCAAGTCGTCCACGGTTGAGTTGAATGGTTTCGGCAGAGAGTGCCTTATGCTGCACTTCCAATCCGTCCACCATGAGTTGCCCGTCGAGGGTGATATGGCTGAAATGCTTGGTCTTCGTCATACTGCATAGCAATGATTTGAAGGCCACATGAGCATGATAATGTTTATCGAGATAAGGTACAGATACTTTGACCCCAGGTATAGCGGAAGCCAACGAGAGTTTCAACTCTTTGCTGAAGTGATTCAAAATACCGGTAGCCCTCAGATGTTGTGGAGCCCCATCATCTTCGGTCAAAGTAATATCATTATCAAAGTTATTATCTTTCACCGTAAATGTACCGAGCCGCACAGCCAGTTTATCTTGGTCTTTCTGCTTGCTGATGAGTACATCGTGCAGTGTTCCATTCTCCGGCAAGTAATTGTAGAGCATATTCAGCAGACTGTTTACCCGTTCATCGTAACCTCTCTTTCTGGCAGGTTCGTGCTGTTCTTTCTTCTTAAACAAAAAATCGTAGTTGGAGATGCTATCCTTTTTAATAAAGGTAAGAGCCAGATGTTCTAGAGACATGTCGTTAAGCTCGATATTACCGATAAGGAGTGGTAGAAAATTGAGTTTGACATTCATTGAACGCAATGCCAAAAGTGTATCACGTTGAAGAGGAACGATAGAGAAATCGCGAAGATCTATTTCTCTCAGTCCTTTGAATTGCAACTGTCGATATTTAATAGACAGGTCGTAAGCGCTCTCAAGATGCTGCAGCTTTCGGTCCACGAAATAGTGAAGAAGCTGATTACGGAAAATGTAAACTCCTGTTCCAGAGAGTATAAAAAACGCTACTATGCAGTAGACAATTCTTAATATACGCTTAGAGTTAAATTTCATTGCCAAAATATGTTTATAATGCGCTGCAAAAGTAGTAAAAAAATCCTATCTTTGTCACCAAACATCATCATTATGATAATAGAAGAATTAAAGAAACTGTATAGAGCATATACTGGAAGTGATGCTGCCGAGGTGACAGAACTTCCTTCATCGGGCTCTAACCGCCGCTATTTCCGGCTTACTGGAGTACAGAGCATCATCGGCGTCTGCGGAACGTCTATCGACGAGAATAAAGCTTTCATATATATGGCACAGCACTTTCGCGAAAGTGGATTGCCGGTTCCCGAAGTGTATGGTTATTCGGAGAGTAAAGAATATTATATCCAAGAAGATTTAGGCGATACATTACTATTTGCTGCCATCGAGAAAGGACGCAAAACGAGTGTTTTCTCCGAGGAAGAGAAAGAATTGCTTCGCAAAACTATCCGTTTGCTACCCTCTATGCAGTTTGCAGGTGCAGATGGTTTCGACTTTTCGGTATGCTATCCACAGCCGGAGTTCAATCAGCGCAGCATTATGTGGGACCTCAACTACTTCAAATATTGCTTTTTGAAAGCCACAGGTTTGGATTTCCAGGAAGACCGTCTAGAAGACGATTTCCAAAAGATGGCAGATGTGTTGATGCGCAGCTTGTCGGCAACCTTCATGTATCGCGATTTTCAAAGTCGCAACGTGATGATTAAAAATGGAGAGCCCTACTTTATCGACTTCCAAGGAGGTCGCAAAGGTCCGTTCTATTACGATGTAGCTTCTTTCTTATGGCAAGCCAAGGCCCGCTATCCCGACAGTCTTCGTCAAGAACTTCTTAAAGAATATCTATCTGCCCTAAGAAAATACAAACCGGTAGATGAAAAATATTTCTATAGCCAACTTCGCCACTTCGTACTGTTCCGCACTCTTCAGGTACTTGGTGCATACGGTTTCCGCGGTTATTTCGAGAAAAAACCACACTTTATTCAGAGCGTACCATTTGCAATCGAAAATCTTCGTGCTCTTCTCAAAAGCGACTATCCTGAATATCCTTATCTCTGCGAGGTACTGAACCAGCTCACAGAAATGAAGCAGTTCACCGATGATTTAAAGAAACGCCAGCTCACAGTGAAAGTAATGAGCTTTGCATATAAGAAAGGTATTCCAGAAGACACAACCGGTAATGGTGGCGGCTATGTATTCGATTGCCGTGCGGTGAACAACCCTGGTAAATACGAAAGATACAAACCATTTATAGGAATAGACGAGCCTGTCATCAAGTTTCTCGAAGAAGATGGCGAGATTCTGACCTTCCTCGAACATGTTTATGCTTTAGTAGATGCTTCGGTTGCTAGATATATAGAACGCGGATTCAGCAACCTGCAAGTTTGCTTCGGCTGTACTGGTGGTCAGCACCGTTCCGTCTATTCGGCACAACATTTGGCAGAGCATCTCAACAAGAAGTTTGGAGTACAAGTAGAACTTGTACATCGTGAACAAAACATCGAACAAACTTTTAGCGCTACCAAATGAAAGCAATGATTTTTGCAGCTGGACTAGGCACCCGTCTCCGTCCGCTCACAGATACTATGCCCAAAGCATTGGTCCCCGTTGCCGGCAAACCGATGTTGGAACATGTCATTCTTAAGTTGAAATCTTCCGGTTTCGACAACATCACCATTAATATACATCATCTTGGTGAGCAGATTATCAACTTTCTCAATGCTAACAATAATTTTGGTGTTACCATTCATATTTCTGACGAAAGAGATAAATTGCTCGATACAGGTGGTGGCATCAAGAAGGCGCGTTCTTTCTTAGAATGCGACGATGAACCCTTTCTAGTCCACAATGTCGATATCCTGTCCAATGTCGACTTAAAAGATTTCTATCGTCAGCATATCAACAATAAAAGTGCAGCCACCGTATTGGCTAGTCCTCGAGACACTTCCCGCTATCTGATATTCGACAATCAAAACAAACTTCAGGGATGGATCAACAAAAAGACCGGTGAAACAAAACCCGAAGGATTCCATTTTGACGAACAATCACAGCATGCCTTTGCTTTTAGTGGCATTCATATTCTATCACCCCACGATATCTTTCCTCTAATGGAAGCTGCCAAATGGGGAGACAAGTTTTCTGTAATCGATTTCTATCTTTCTGCTTGCCGGCAAACTACTGTTTGCGGTTATATCAAAAACGATTTAAAGCTCATCGATATAGGCAAACCCGAGACCTTGGCAGAAGCAGAACAGTTTATTAATAATGTATTGAAATGAAGAAAGTCATCACCCTACTCCTACTCTGCCTGACACTACCGCTAGCAGCTCAAGAGAACAAATCATTGATAGATAAAGCTCTCGAATATGTCCAGAAGGACAGTCTGCCGCAAGCCGAGCAGCTTTATAAGAAAGCAATCAATGCTAGTACAAACGAGAAAGACAATGTAAAGCTCTATTGCAGCCTGGCATTGATTCAAAGACAGATGAAACATTATGCCGATGCAGCAGATTCTTATACTTACGCTTTGAAAGTAGAACCTCAGTCGGTATCTATTCTTCTAAAAAGAGGTGCAATCTATGTTGCACAAGGATTAGCATCTACTGCACTTTCCGACTATAACGAGGCACTAAGGTTGCAGCCCGAGAATAAAGAAGCACTGACAGTTCGTGCTTTCCTATTGTTCAAAAGGGGAGAATACGCCAAAGCCCGCGACGACTATCATCATCTTAGGCTACTCGATCCTAACAACTTTGATGCACGCCTCGGTCTGGCTCTTTTAGCTCAAAAAGATAAAGATTTCCGTTCGGCAATGGAACAACTTAATACATTGATTTCCGAATATGGTAACAATTCGGCTTTGTATCTGGCAAGAGCGAATGTCGAAATGGACATTACTCAGCCCGATCTGGCCCTTATAGATGTAGAACGTTCTATCGCCCTCGATCCTAATGTTCCCGAAGCATTCTTGCTTAGAGGTGATATTCATCTTAGATTGAAGAAAAAGAATCTGGCAAGAGAAGACTACATGAGGGCATTAAAAGAAGGAGCTTCTCAAGCAGAAGTAAGATTAAAGATGCAGAAATGCAAATAAAAAAAAGGGATCGCGACACTTCGCGACCCCATTGAATTACATAGTAGTTATCGTTCTAATGTAAATAAGAGAGAGAGATATTAATTATTATCGTATTATTTTCTTCTATTTGTATTCATCAAAATGTTGGTTGTTCTAAGTTGATCCCTAATTTAATCTTCAACCATAAATAAATATAACAACTTTATTATCTATTCTTTATCTATTTCTTTTTACTATAATTATCGAGACCAGTCTGCAAGAATTTCACGTACTTGCTGACGTCCT